>JACDGB010000336.1 GCA_013815485.1 Rubrobacter sp. | reverse complement strand
GGTCACGATAGTGCAGCGTGGCGAGCAGTTGCTGGCCCGCGAAGATGAAGACGTGGCCGAGGCGATAGCCGAAATTCTGCGCGAGGACGGCATCGAGGTGCTGCTAGAGACCGAGGCCCTACTCGTCGAGCCGTCGGAGGGCGGTGGGATCCAAATGTCCCTCCGCACACCGGACGGAGAGCGCACACTAACCGGCTCACACCTCCTGGTGGCTATCGGCCGACCGCCCAATACCGACAGCCTCGACCTGGACGCGGCCGGTGTGCACACCGACAAGCGCGGCTTCGTCGAAGTGGACGAGCGGCTGGAGACCAACGTGCCGGGGGTATACGCTCTGGGCGACGCGAAGGGCGGACCCGCCTTCACCCACATCTCCTACGACGACTTCCGCGTCATCAGCGCCAACTTGCTCCAGGACGGGGACGCCTCGACTGCCGAACGGTTGGTCTCCTACACCGTTTATATCGACCCGCAGCTAGGCCGCGTGGGCTTGAGCGAGAGAGAAGCCCGAGGGCAGGGCCGCAACTATCGGGTCGCCAAAATGCCGATGAGCAACGTTCCCCGGGCGCTGGAGATGGACGAGACCCGCGGCATGATGAAGGCCGTGGTGGACGCCGACACGGATCGGATCCTGGGTTGCGCCATCCTCGGAATAGAGGGCGGAGAGATCATGTCCATGATCCACATAGCCATGATGGGCAAACTACCCTATACGGCCCTTCGGGATGGCCCCTTCGCCCACCCGACCCTGGCCGAGTCGTTGAACAAGCTGTTCGCAAAGAAGCTCCAATAGCGAAAGGAGAACCAGAATGCCGATCAACCTGGACGCCGGCGACGTCTTCCCCGACTTCGAGTTGCCGGACCACCGCAAGAAACCCCGCCGTCTCAGTAGTTTCACCGAGCCAAGCCCCATGGACGAGAAGCTGGGTTTCGAGGATGGCTACCCGCTCGTCCTGATCTTTGGCCGCGGCTTCTTCTGTCCGCGCGACCAGCAGCACATGCGACAGCTGGTGCGGTTCCAGGACGAGCTGGCGGTCAACTTCGGCAAGCTCGTGACGGTCAGCACCGACGCGCCGCTGGTAGGAGCGGCCTTCCGTGCCGGGTTGGGAGCACAGTGGCCCTTCTTGTCGGACGAAGAACGGGAGGTCATCGAGCGTGTCGGCATCCTCGACGAGACCGAGGGGGAGTACGCCTACGTCGCCCGCCCCTACACGTTCGTGCTGCGACCCGATCTGACGATACATAAGGTCTACGATGGCTGGTTCTTCGTGGGGCGTCCGACGCTCGAAGAGTTGCGGCAAGACCTGCGGGAGATCATGGGCTCCCGGTCAGACTATCACTACGAGGCGCACAACACGCCGGAGGCCAAGAAGATCCGCATCCCTCAGCAGGAGTGGGCAAACGGCGTGCCGCCGCTCGGCGCGAACGGCCTCGAGGTGGCGCAAGGCGTGGTGCGCTCCTTCGACCTCGATGCGGGCAACGGGGAGATCGAAAGCGGTGCCTCGGAGAACGGCGTTTTCTTCAACTTCACCGCCATCCCGGGCGAGGGATATCGCACCCTGAGAGCGGGCACGCCGGTGAGGTTTGAGCTGGTCGAGAACGCGTCGTGTCCGACGGCCCGCAACGTCCAGGAGGACGGTGGGTAGTAGGATGAAGCTGCTCTCCGTGAGCGTTTTCGACAGCATCCGCATACCTGACGGGCGAGGCGTTCTGGACGAGGCGTTGCGCGTCCGGGTGGATGGCACGGACGATGAGACCAGCGCTGCACGGTACGGCGCGGCCCCGGAGGGCCACGAGGTCGAAAGCCCGGAGCGGGCAGTTTGTGAAGCCGTGGAGACCCGAGCGGTAAACCGCGAACACGGGCCGGATGGGAGGTTCGACGTAAGAGACGAATCGTTTCGCAATGGGTATCTATACGGGGCATGGTAGGTTGTGGAAGAGTTACTGATCACGGTCGTGGACTACCTGCGGCTGACGGTGGAGGCGATCGGAGCAGCCGTGGTCGGGGTCGGGGCGTTGTCCGCCGCGCTGCGTTACGCCCTGTCCCTGTTGGGAATAAGGAAGTATTCGGACTCGGACATCCGGCTACATTTGGGACGTTTTTTGGTGCTGGGGCTGGAGTTCCAGCTCGGCGCGGACATTCTGGGCACGGCGGTTGCCCCCACTTTCCAAGAGGTTCAACTTTTGGCGGCCATAGTCGTTATCCGGACGGTGCTCAACTACTTCCTCTCGAAAGAGCTCGAGCGAGATCAGGCGCCGCCGAATCCCGAGCAGGACTAGGATAGATGGACCTGTACCATGCTCTGGTGAACATCTTGCGGATGTCCCTGCTGCTGGCGGGGAGCGTGGTGATCTTCACCGGCATCGCCTGGGCCGCCCTGGAAGCCCTCCGGGCGGGCTCCAGTCGCCCCTTTGCTCGCCGAATGACGTCCCAAGTGGCGCTGGGTCTGGAGTTCTTTATCGGGGCCACCATCCTGAACCTCGTCCTCAACCCCACGTGGGCGGCGGCGCAGATGACGATACTGACCATCGTGGTTCGCAAGCTCGTAACGCTGTCCTTCGACCGCCTGGCGCGTAGAGGTGTTTAGCGGCGTAAAGATCGCCAGATGGCTGGTGGCCGTCGCTCTACTCGTCTTGTTGGCTGGCTGCTCCGCCGGCACGGGCGGCACCGCCTCCGAGAATCGGCCAAGCGCCGCCGTCCCGGAGGGGTTCGAGCACCGCACCGCCGAGGTCAACGGCGTCAGGCTTCATTACGTGATCGGGGGCGAAGGCCCCGCCGTCGTCCTCCACGGCTTCCCGGAGACCTGGTACGCCTGGCGCGGGGTCATGCCGATGCTCGCCGAAGAGCACACGGTCATAGCCCCGGACCTGCGCGGCTCGGCGAGTCTTCCCTCGAAGAGTCGGGCTACGATAAGGAGACCCTCGCCGAGGACGTACACGGGTTGGTGCGGAGCCTTGGCTTCGAGGAGGTCGCCGTGGTGGGCCACGACATGGGGGCGATGACCGCCCACGCCTACGCGCGCGAGCACCGCAAGGAGACCAGCCACCTCGTGCTCATGAGCGCCGCCCTCCCCGGCTTCGGACTGGAGGAGTTCATGGACTTTTCGGAGCCGAGAGGAGGACGCTACCATCTGGTCTTCTTCCAGCAACCCGGGGTTCCGGAAAGGCTCATAGAAGGACGGGAGCGGTACTACCTGGGCCGCTTTACCGGCGGCGCGAGGATGTCGTAGGGGCCGAGGCGCTCGACGAGTACGTGCGGGAACAT
>JACDGB010000335.1 GCA_013815485.1 Rubrobacter sp. | reverse complement strand
CCTCCAGCGAACTCTGCCTCGTCTGGAAGTCCCGAAACTTGACGCCAGCCCCGTTGAGGTCGCCGAGCAGCTCGGCAATGCTCATACGCTCCGCCTGCGCGTCGTAGGTGTAGATCAACTCCGTGCCACCCGCCGCCAACTCCAGCCCGTAGCCATCAAGCTCGCCCGGAACCTCGTCCAACTCGTCGTGCAGTTGCAGCGTCAGTTGTTTCTTGCCGAGCTTACGCATGAGCTCGGATTTCTCCTCGACCAGCATGATGGCGCCGTTGTTTATCACCCCGATCCGATCCGCCATCTCCTCGGCTTCCTGGATGTAATGGGTGGTGAGGATGATGGTTACGCCGCCCTCGCGCAGCCTGCGAACCATCTCCCACATGTCCCGCCGGAGTTCGACATCCACGCCGGCCGTCGGCTCGTCGAGGAAGAGGATCCGCGGCTCGTGCGAGAGGGCCTTGGCGATCATGACCCGGCGCTTCATGCCGCCGGAGAGAGTCATGATCTTGTCGTCCTTCCTGTCCCACAGCGACAGATCCCGCAAGACCTTCTCGATATAGTCATGATCCTTCGGCTTGCCGAAAAGTCCTCGGCTGAAGTTGCATGTGGCCCAGACGGTCTCGAACGCATCGGTCGTCAGTTCTTGCGGGACCAGCCCGATCAGGGACCGCGCCGCCCGATACTCGGTGATGATGTCGTGACCATCGGCCTGTACCGTCCCTTCCGTCGGGTTGACGATCCCGCAGATCACGCTGATCAGGGTCGTCTTCCCGGCCCCGTTCGGACCTAGCAGGGCGAAGATCTCCCCACGCCGGATGTCCAGGTTGATCTTCCCAAGCGCCCGAAACCCGGAGGCATATGTCTTGGACAGATTCGATACGGATATGATGGACTGCAAGATCAGCCGTTCCTTCCCACGTCTATTCGATGCTCGTCGTTCATCTAATTCCTCCTCGTGCGAGAGTAATTTATCGCCCTTATATTCGCCCGGATATGGACCTAGCGCGACGGGCGGAAGTACGGTTTTAGTCACGTACCTTCGTACAGGCCGAATGCCGTCTCGCTCCGTTTTATCACTTCTTGTTTCGGTACAGGTACATGGTGATGGGGGCGAAGACGGCGATGAGCACGGCGCAAGACAGGAAGACCGCGCCGATCTGAGGTATCGCCGCCGTCCCCGACATCAGGCCACGCACCGCTGTCACCAGGTGCGTGATCGGGTTGAAGCCGATGGCCGTCTCCAGCCAGGATGGCATTGTCCGCGGGTCAACGAAGATGTTGCTCGCGAACGTGAGGGGGAACAGGATCATGAAGCTCGCCATCATGACCGAGTTCGGGGTACGCAGGATCAGCCCGAGCGCCGTCCAGATCCAGGACAGGCTGAACGAGAACACTAGCACGAGCGCGACGGACAACAGCACGCCGACTGCGCCCCCCTCGGGGCGGAAGCCCAGTATGAGGCCGAGCGCGATCACTATGGTGGAGGCCATCGCGTAGCGGGCCACGTCGCCGAGCAGCGCGCCAACCAGAGCGGCGGGCCGCCAGATGGGCAGCGACCGGAAGCGGTCGAAGACTCCTTTGGTAACGTCGGTGTTCAGCCCCATCCCGGTGTACATGGTGATGAACACCACCGTCTGGACGAGGATGCCAGGCAGCAGGAATTGTAAATACTCGCCCGTCGAGCCGGCGATTGCTCCGCCGAAGAGGTACGTGAACATCAACGTGAACATGATCGGGAACGCCGTCACGTCGAACAATTGCTCGGGGACGTGTTTGATCTTCAACAGCGCCCGCCACCCAAACGTGAGCGACGCGGACAGCGCGTTCGGACGCTTCGGCCTTTTGCCCGACGCCAGCGCCAGGCGCAGCGCATCTTCGCGGACTACTGGTTGCGCCGATGCAGTCGGTGTCGTCATGCGGCTTCTCCTTCGGTCGCGGCGGTGTCTTCGTCCTCGGCGGGTCGTCCGGTGAGGGCGAGAAATACCTCGTCGAGGCTCGGCTGTCCGAGAGCGAAGTCGGTTATAGCGACGCCAGAACGGGACAGCTCAACGAGGGCATATGAGACGCGCTCGGGGTCCGAGACCCGCGCCGAGAGCGCCGCCGGGTCGGAGCCAAGCTGCACGGAAACGCCGAGAGCTTGCGACAGAACCCGCGCAGCCTCGGGTCTTTGCTCGGGGTCGCGCAGCCTGACGTGAAGCGCGCCCGAGCCGACTGAAGCCTTGAGTTCTCCGGGGGTGCCTTCGGCGATGACCTTTCCGTGGTCTATGACGGCTATGCGGTCGGCGAGTTGGTCGGCTTCGTCGAGATATTGCGTCGTAAGAAGCACAGTCGTGCCTTCGGCGGCGAGGGTGCGGATGATCTCCCATACCTGGTTGCGGCTGCGCGGGTCGAGGCCGGTGGTCGGTTCGTCAAGGAAGATCAAGTCCGGCGTGACGACGATGCTCGCCGCGATGTCGAGCCTGCGACGCATTCCGCCTGAGTATTTCTTGACCTGACGCCCAGCCGCATCTGAAAGTCCGAAGGCGTCGAGCAACTCGTTCGCCCGCACCCTGGACGCTTTCCGCGAGTACCCCAAAAGACGGGCGATGAGGATGAGGTTCTCAAGCCCGGTGAGGTCTTCGTCCACCGAGGCGAACTGCCCGGTGAGGCTCACCCGGCCACGCACCGCGTCCGCCTCGCGCACGATGTCGTGGCCGAATACTCGCGCCGTGCCGGAGTCCGGGCGAAGCAGGGTGGCGAGCATTCTTATCGTCGTCGTCTTTCCCGCGCCGTTGGGGCCGAGGAAACCGTAGATCTCACCCGGAACCACTTTCAGGTCCACGCCGTCCACGGCAGTAGTGTCCCCGAAGCGGTGAATCAGCCCCTCCGCGTGGATCGCCAGGCCATCCGAGCCGTCTATAAGATCACGTCCAATACTCATATCGCCGTCACTTTCCCCCGCGATAAAGTCTTCCTCTGACACTTTCACGACTCCCCGAATTATAGGTCAGGAACCCTCGTTTCCCTACGCCGTTGATCTCGGATGGGAGGAAAATTACGCCCGCCTCATGCGGAGATATCCGCTCGCCGCGCGGTGGGGGGATCGCCGAGCGATGGACCATGTCGTATGACCATTTCGTACCGGACGGAGTCTATTTCACGCCGAGTGACTTCCGCGGGGAAATTATCCGAGCGGCGTTCTATTTCGCCCTCGCGCAGCCCATGCATCTCCTGAAGCCCGCCTTATCAGAAACCCGGGATCGGGACTTCCTCGAACGACTCCCGATCCGCGCC
>JACDGB010000334.1 GCA_013815485.1 Rubrobacter sp. | reverse complement strand
GAGAAGTGCATCCTCACGGCCTCCTGCCCGACATCCCCGACGCGCTCGTCCATCTCGCGGGCCCACTCGACAGCCCGGATCTTGGTCTCCACGATCCCGAACCGGCAGAACTCGCTCCCCGTGCACGCCACGACCCCGCGCTCGAAAGCCCCCGGCGTCGGCGAGAACCGCTCAAGCAAAGGCTCCGCGAGCAAATCGTCGATGCGACCTTCCGGCACGCCCGTGATGACGAGGTTCTGGTCCGTCGCCAGCCGGACCTCGCTGCCGTACACCTCAGCCAGGCGCCCGGCCTCCACGAACTGCTCCCCGCTCATCCGACCTACCGGGATGTTTAGCCCCACGTAGTACAAGCCGTCCTTCTGGGCGTGGACGCCGACGTGGTCGCCGCGGTAGTGCTTGGTCAGGTCCTCGCCGGCGGGCGTGAGCTCCACGGAGACGCGCTTCTGCAGCTCCTCGCGGAAGGCCTCGGGGCCGATCTTCTGCACCAGGTAGCGCATCCTCGCCGTCCAGCGGTTCTCGCGGTCGCCGAGCTCCCCGAAGACCTGGGCTATGCCGCGCGTGATCTCGACAGCCTCCTCGGGCCTGACGAACACGTCGATGTCAGACGCCATCCGCGGACCGTCCGACAGACCGCCCCCGACGCGCAGGTTGAAGCCGATGGTGCCGTCTTCGAGGCGGGCGGGCAGCAGGCCGATGTCGTTGATCTCGGCCTGCGCGCAGTCTTCGAGGCACCCGGTCACGCTCATCTTGAACTTCCTCGGCAGGTTCGCGTACTCGCGGTTGCCGGTGAAGTAGTCGTTTATGGCCCGCGCAACCGGGTAGGCGTCTATAACCTCTTCGTGGTCGAGGCCGGAGACGGGGCAGCAGAGCACGTTGCGGGCGGAATCACCGCACGCCTGAACGGTCGTTATGCCGGCCTCCTCGAGCCTGCGCCAGATCTCGGGTATGTCCCCCATCTTGAGCCAGTGCATCTGGACGTCCTGGCGGGTGGTGAGGTCCAGGAAGTTGTTGCCGAAGTGGGGGTTCGTGATCGGGCCGTTGGCAAAATCCACCGCGATCTTGCCGATGACCTTTGTCTGCTCCGGCGTCAGCACGCCGCCGGGCACCTTGACGCGCATCATGAAGGCGTCGCCGCCCTGCTTCTGCGGGTAGATGCCGACCCATTTCAGGCGTTCGATCTCCCCCGGGATCTCGTCCATCGCGGAGAGGTCTTTGGAGTAGGTGTCTATTATGGCCTGCTGTACCTCCAGCGGGTGTCGCTGGAGCTTGATCTTCTCTACCTTGTTGAGGGTCTGACCCTCGTTGAGAAAGCGCATCAAAAAACCCCTCTAGAACTGGTGGGAGAGGATGTACGTCCGAAAACCGGAGATTACGAGTTGGGGCGACCGCCGTTGGCGCCCACCCAGTGGAGGCCGCACTCGGTCTTGTCCATGCCCGCCCAGCGGCCGGCCCTGGCGTCCTCGTCGTCGTGGACGGGCCGCGTCTGCGGCTCGCAACCGATGCTCTTGTACCCCTGGTGCAGGAGCGGGTTGACGGGGACGTCGTGCTGCCTGACGTAGTCCCAGACCTGCTCGTCCGTCCAGCCCGCGAGCGGGGCTATCTTGGCGGCGCCGTAGCGCTCCTCCCAAGCGGCGATCTTCGTGTTCGCCCGCTGGGGCGTCTGCTCGCGCCGGATGCCCGTCATCCAGGCGTCGTAGCCTTGCAGGGCCCTCTGCAGGGGCTCTATCTTGCGGATCTGGCAGCACAGGTCGGGCGTGCAGGTGCGCATCTGCTCCCCGTAACGCTCGACCTGCTCCTCAATCGTCAGGGCGGGACGCAACACCTCGACCGGCAGCTTGTACCGGCGGATGACCTCCTCGCGGAACTCGGCGGTCTCCCTGAAGATAAAGCCGGTGTCGATGGTGAGGACGGTTACCTTGTTGGTGATCTTGGCGATCATGTCCAAGAGCGCCATCCCCTCGCCGCCGCCGAAGGATGCCGAGAGTGCCAGGTCATCTCCGTAGGTCTCGACCGCCCAGCGGATGATCTCCTGGGGTTCCGACCCCTCCAGGCGGTTGGACTCGAGGTCCAACTGCTGGGGGTCCGGCACTATCGTATTCTCTTGCTGGAAACGCAGGGCTTCAGGCATCGCGGTCCTCCATCAGGATCGTAAGACTCGAAAGGGTGGGTCAGTCGCTGGCGCTACATCGAGCGCCCGCGCGAGGCGCCGTGAACATTCGCCTCTTCGCCTGTCCCTGCGTACTTTGCAACTCCATGTGCGGGATAGTATGACCAAAACGCCCACACGTCAACACAACTCCGATAATTTTTGTCGGATTTAACGAAATCGGTCCCGCCCCGGGCTCACAACGCCCCTCTCTCGAGCAAATCGTCTCTGCGATGAGGCCGGATACCCTGGCCGGACACCCGTCTACCGGTCTCGCACGCAACGCGCCGCATCAGCAGCCGCAGTTCGCGATCCGCCGCCGAAACCCGGTCCCGCAACGGGCTCTGTCCGCCGTTGGGGTGGACCCAGCGACACCGAGGAAGAGTTGTCGGGCAGCCTCATGGTCTTGTCCCCGAACTGGTCGAGGAGGAGGGTGTTGTTGCGGACGCTGGTCAGGAGCAGCGATCTGGCCTCCTCGTCAAAGTCGTTCTGTCAGCCACGAAGACCGCGACGTCGGTGGCGCTCAGCACGGAGGGAGCCGGTAAGTCAGACCGACGCCCTGAATGGATCCTTATCCACCCAACCTCGTAGAAGAACTGGTACTCGCGTTCGCACGCGCCGGTATGGTACCGTTTGTTCTTAGCACAAAGTAACTAGTAAAAAATCACACATCCGGGGGATGCGCCGGGACCTCCTTCCTTGCGACCATGCTCGTAGCAGTGGTGTCAAGGAAGGAGATGCACCGTGAGCACTATGGAAGCACCAGCTAGAGGGATCGAGGTCTGCAACACCATCGAGGTCCGCGGCAACACCCTGGTGGTCAACGTCAACAAGAGGTACGGATCGTCCGTGTACACGCCGACCATCACGATCCCCCTCGACCACGTTCTTGGCGCCGAGGCCGATCCGGAGATCGAGCGCAAGATGTGGAGGGCGTGGGCCTTCGGGCGGCACAGCATGTGGAGGTCGCGGATCTTCGGGACCAACGGCGAGTACTGCGTCCCCGATCCGGGGGTCAGGTTCTACAACCCCCGCCACTCGTGCGCGCACAAGGCGGTGGTGATCCGGCTGCGAGACGAGAATTGCGAGCGCCTGGTGGTGGAGGTCGAAGACCCGGAGGG
>JACDGB010000333.1 GCA_013815485.1 Rubrobacter sp. | reverse complement strand
AGGCTCGGCCGTGGTGCCCGTGATGTGCGGCAATTGCGGATACACGATGCTGTTCAGCCCCGGGAAGCTGCCGGAGTAGGGGGAGTAGTTCAAAGAACATCGCGCTGCCCCGGTCCGATGGGCCCGCGCCGCAAGGGGGCGTAATACCTCCGAAGGTCGGGGGCCGGGACACCCGAAGGATACCCCGACCCGCGCGGGGTCCTAGTCATAGTAAGCTGGAGGTCGTCCTAGCGAAGGCGGAGGCAGGAGGAGCGGGGATGGACAGCGAACACGCGAGGGGCGGCGAACACCCCAAGATAATCGGCCCACCCAGCCCCGGGTACAAACTGCGGACGGTTCTCGAGGCCGTCGGAAAAACGGTGGCGGCCATAGAGTACGGGGAGGTCGAGTCTCGCGGGGGGATGCACGAGGCTGAGGCCGTCATCTTCCACTTTACCGACGGCACCGCCCTCTCCATCGAGGTTGGCTCCAACGCCAGGGACCTCTCCGCGTCCCGAGACCTCACCCCGCCGGACGTCCACACGGACCTGATGCCTTTTTGGTCGCACCGTGCGCGCCCCAGCGACTGACAGACCACGCCACGGGTGCGAGATTTGCTTCCAAGGGCCTTCCGGAACCCCGCCGCGCCCACGTTCCTGTTCACGAACCGCCGAGAGGACGCAGCAGGCGACGTTCCGAGAAGGCGACACGCTCGAAGTTTCGAGAACGCCTATACCCGCAGTTGGGTGAATAGCGTACGCTTACCAGCTTCCTGATAGCATGGCCCGTGCAAGCTGGTCGGTGGCAACTACAAGGAGGCAAGGGCATGTCGAGTAGGCCGCACCCCGGGTCGGAACGCCCCCTACACGGCCCACTGCAGACGTTCGATCTGGGAACCGAGGTAGGACGCCTGATGGAGGAGGGGGCTTGGCAGCGGGGGCAACGCAACTCCATCACGCTGCGCAAGGGCGAGGGCATGAACGTGGTGCTCCTGGTCATGAAGGCAGGCGATAGGCTCGAAGAGCACGCTGCGCCTGGCCCCATGAGCCTGAGCGTCCGGGAGGGGCGCATCCGCTTCATGGCGGAGGAGGAGGTGGCCGAGGCGGGATCCGATACGCTGCTCACCTGCGACGCCGGGGTGAGGCACACGGTGGTGGCCTTGAGCGACGCGGTGTGCCTGCTCACCATCGCGGGGTAGCGTTTCGGGGCGCGGTCTGGGCGGCGCGCTCCTTTCATAGCAACTAGTGATACAATATTGGTCGTTGCACCTCTAGTGGGAGGTAAGGAACGATGCAGAGGAAGATAGACAACTAGCAGCAGGCACCGGCGTTATGGCACGATCGGGGTTTGTCGCACGGGCTAGCGATCGCCACTCTTAACAGGAGCGGCTTCGCTGGCCCGAATATTTTTGCCCCTGGGGTACAGGAGCCCCCCGTACCGTCCTCCGAGCCTTCCCGATATCAGCAAGCCCATGCTCCTCTTGCTACCCTTCCAGCAGCTTCACCGCCCGCCGGGTGAAGAAGTAGAGCGCGTAGCCGTGGGCTTGCCGATCTCCCGTCTCGGTTGCGGTGTGTTCGTCTCCTAGCAACGCGGCCTCCTCGAGGAGGTATCCCAAGGCGTGGTGGTAACGCTCGGAGCCGACATCGCCCACGTCTAACCCGGCCTCGTGGGCGGCCCTGGTTGGGTCCACCCTGGTCCCCTCAAGGCCGTGGGCTTGGGTTGCGTTGATGGCCCGAAGCAGCTGCAGCCCGTCGCTCTTTGCCTGAGCCGTGATGATGGTCCTCCTTTGGAGCTCGTCCGAACCTCAGAACATCTTAGGGCACCATGAGGGGCTCCGGGCAGCGACCCGAACTCCCGAGGACCCCTTTGCCGAAATTCTTGGAGCTTCGGGCGTTCCCCCTTCTACGCTGCTAGTTGAATAGAGAGGAGGATCGCGCTCACGCGCCCGTTCTGCGTAGCAACTCCAGGCCGTCGCTCGTGATCTTGAACGCCCAGCCGCGTTCAGGCTTCCCGACGACGTTGACGAACTGCGCGTTGGTTTCGTCGTCGGGCTCCAACGCGTCCACCCCCAACCCCCCCAACAGCAGCCCCATGGCCGCGTTGTAGCGCAGGGTGTCGAAGACCAGCCCCACCGCTTCTGCGTCCGCCGTCGAAGGCATCACCGTGACGCCCGCTACCTCCTCCATGTTTTTGCTCCCCCGCTCGGCCATCGTCTGGTCGACCAACGCCCGCAACAACCGCACGGCTTCTACCGCACGACGCTCGCCCCCGTCCATACCTTCGCTGCCTCCCTCCCGCTTCGCTTCGTGGATGTTCCTAGTCGAGGCCGACCCGTCGCGTCTCGTCGGGGGTGATCGAGTAGTCCCTGGCCAGGCCGAAGCCACCGGCGTGAGCCTCGACCCCGGTGTTGGTGCACAGCACGCGGACGTTGAAGCCACCGCCGATGTAAGTGGCCGCGTCCTCGTCGCATCGGAGATCCGTGGAGCCGCAGAGCCCGCACCTCTCCTCCTTCTCTCGCACCAATCCCTCGACGTGTCGGCGTTGGTCCGGGCTAAGGGGTCTCCGCATCGGTGTCTCCCTTTAATTCGATCCCCCGACGCAAGCCTAGCGCCTCGTTCTCGGTTCTCAAGCGCCGGGGCTTTAGCCGAGACCCTTACACGCTTCCGAGGATCTTGCAGGCCAGGGTACACATAACAACCAGAGAATTGCGCCTCTCACCTGGAGGCGGGCTACTCCTGAGAAGGTTACTACCCGAACTCGGGTGAATAAGCATGTTGACCGCGATCCGTTGGTCCGGAAGGCGACCGGGGCTATACTCACCCTGGGTGAAAGGTTTCCGCAAGGAAGAGGAGAACACCATGCGCGACGACGATCAGAACGTCACCGAGATGGCGAACGAGGTCCTGATGCGCCAGGCGAAGGCCCGGTCGGACCGGAGCGGAGAACCCATCGAAGAAGCGATGGAGGCCGTCGTGGACACCGAGGCCGGCAAGCAACTCACGGAACTCAGGGACGGCCCCCACGGCGAAGAGGGCGTCGAGGAGTGGCAGGTGAGTATGGCGCGGGAGCGGGCCCAGGAGCGGGCGGAGGATCTCGACGGGGGTCTCGACGAGATCCCCGAGCACCCCACGCATGGTTGACGGAGCGAACTTCTTAGAACCCCGTACGAGCGAAGTCCGCAAACCCGCATCGGCCCGGTCCGGAGGGCCAGGGGTATTAGCCTAGCGCAGCCTGCTGTCAGCCCTGTTCGTGAGGGCTTTGTAGGTCTGGTGGAGGTGGTCCGATAGGGCC
>JACDGB010000332.1 GCA_013815485.1 Rubrobacter sp. | reverse complement strand
GCTGATGCCCTGGGAGCGGAGCCTGTCGTCACTACTGCAAGCGACGCCCTGAACGTACCCGCGCTGGATTCTTTCGGGGCCGACCTCGGTTTCCAGATCGAAGAAAGTTCCGACATCGCGGCGGTGGGGGCTGCGATGGTTTCGGGGGAGCGGGTGAACTTCGTATCGGACCATCGCTGGCCGCTCGGCCCTTTGCCGACGAACGTGGAGCGGACGGACGAGCCGGAGCCGCCCATGATCTTTGTCACCGACAGGTTTCTCGAAGCGCCTCGCCCCTCGGTCGTGTACCGGCCTCCGTCTCTGATCTTGGGCGTCGGGTGCAGCCGGGGCGTGGAGAGTGAGGAGATAATGTCACTCGTCCGCTTGTCCCTGGAAGGTGCCGGGCTCTCTGGGAAGAGCGTCGCCGCTCTGGCGAGCGTGGAGGCGAAGCGGGATGAGGCGGGATTGCTGGAGGCAGCAAGGATGCTCGGCGTTCCGGTAAGGTTCCATTCGGCTGTGGCACTCGCGGAGATGAAGGTTCCGAATCCGTCTGAGGTGGTGGAGCGGGCCGTCGGTACATCAAGCGTGGCGGAGGCAGCGGTGATGGCGGAGGGCGCGGAACTGGTAGTCGAGAAACGGAAGTCCGCGATGGCGACGGTGGCTGTCGGGCGGTTGCCGGTACGGGGCAGGCTGTTTCTGGTCGGGCTGGGGCCGGGAGATGGGTCTCTGATCCCACCTCTCGCCCGCAACGCTTTGACCCGCTCGGGGTTGATCGTCGGCCTCGAACAGTACGTGGACCGCGTCCGCCATCTCCTGCGGTCTGGAGCGCGAACTTCGACGCCGCCGCTCGGGGAGGAGGTCGAACGTGCGAAGCTGGCTCTGGATGAGGCTCGCGCCGGGGGGAGCGTGGCGCTGGTGTCGAGCGGCGACGCCGGGGTGTACGCGATGGCGTCGCCCGCGCTGGAGCTGGCCGGGGACGACATGGACGTGGTGATGGTCCCCGGTATTACGGCGGCGCAGTCGGCGGCCTCGTTGCTCGGCTCTCCTCTGGGGCACGACCACGCTTCGATCAGCCTCTCCGACCTCCTGACGCCGTGGACCGTGATCGAAGCTCGCCTCGATGCCGCTGCCTCCGGCGATTTCGTCATCGCTCTATACAACCCTCGCTCCAAAGGACGCGACTGGCAACTCGGGAAGGCGCGGGAGATTCTGCTTCACCACCGCTCACCCGAAACACCGGTCGGCATCGTCCGGGAGGCGTACCGGCCCTCCCAGAGCGTCGCGCTGACAGACCTCGGCTCCTTGCGCCCCGAGAGCGTGGACATGCTGACGACCGTGATCGTGGGCAGCTCCAGCACGGAGACCCGTGCTGGCCGGATGGTCACGCCACGAGGGTATGAAGCGCGGGAGCGGGAAAGAGCGTCGTCCCTTGCGCCGGACTCTCCTCTGGCTGGAGATGGGAGTATTTTGCCATGAACCCCAGAACGCGCCAGAGGACTGTCTTCGCCGTCACGGACGCTTGCGCGGGCTGCGGGAACTGCATCCGCACCTGTCCGGAGCGGGCGATCCTGCCTGCGGCCCGAGATCATCATTCTCCACTCATCGTCCTCGAAGACCGCTGCACGGGCTGCGCGGAGTGCGCCGAGGTCTGCCCGGTCGCCGCCTGCGTCGAGGTACTGATGGAAGGCCATTGATGCAAAACCCGCGCGTTTGCGATCCACCCATGCCAGGTCCGGTTGCTCTCTCGTTCTTCCGATGTCGCGCAAGAATCCGAACCTTCACGACTCACGATCTCACGGCGAAGCCATGAGGAGCGTACATCCTATAGAGGCCGAGAGCTACCGTATCCTGCGCGGTTTGGTGGACCTGTCGCGCTTTGGGCCGCTCTCACGGGCGGTGGCGGAGCGTGTGATCCACGCCTCCGCCGACCCCGAATATGCCGATACCCTGGTTCTTGACGAGGATGCCCTCGAATGCGGACTCGAAGCTCTCCGGCGAGGCGCGCCTATCGTGACGGATGTACGCATGGTGGCAGCCGGGATCACCGCCCGCGAAACCCTCTGCTTCGTCTCCGACCTTCGCGCTAAAGAGATGTCAGAAGACCTGGGCATCACGCGCTCGGCGGCGGGTTTCCGGCTCGCGGCTGATGAGGTGGGACCCGGCGCGGCATGGGTAGTGGGGAACGCCCCGACGGCTCTCTTCGAGCTCGTGGACATGGATGCGCGTCCCGCGCTCGTGATCGGGCTTCCGGTTGGTTTCGTGGGGGCGGCGGAGTCGAAGGAGGGTTTGATACGGAGTGATCTCCCATCCGTTGCGAACCGTGGTCCCAAAGGCGGGTCGGCGGTCGCGGCGGCTGCGCTGAACGCGATCTTGTACTTCGAGGAGAGATAGTGGGTGAGGACGCGCTGTACCGTTGCCTGGTGCGCGGGCTGAAACAGAACGAGCCGCCGTGAGGAGAGCGAAGGGCCACGCCCTCTTTTGAGATATGCCTCTATTGCGGCACTGAGTTCGGCTACGAGGATGCGCCCCCGATTGCTGCGCGGAAACAACGCGAGCGATGGCTTGCCGGGGGCGCGGAATGGTTCGAGCCAATAGAAAAGCCAGCGAACTGGAGTTTGCGGGAACAACTGGAAGAATCACCGGAGGAAGGGACGATAACTTGCGAAATCATCTGAAAAACGGCAAGCCTCCCGCGCTCCTGATCGTGGGCCACGGGACCCGCGACCCACGCGGCGCGGAGGAGTTCTACGACCTCGTATCACTGGTGCGGAAACGGAGTCAGAACCTATCGGTCGAGGGCGGGTTCATCGAACTATCGCGCCCCCCGATCTCCGAGTGCGTGGACCGGCTCGTCGAGGACGGAGCCCGCGAGATCTCCGCCGTTCCCTTGATGCTCCTCGCCGCCGGACACGCCAAGAACGACATCCCGGCGACCCTGGTGCGAGAGGGGATGAGCCACCCGGAAGCCCGCTTCAGCTACGGTCGCGCCCTCGGCGTCAGGCCCGAGTTGCTGAAGTTGATGGACGAGCGCATCTCCGCCGTAGTCCCCGAAGACGAGAAAGAGAACACTGCCGTCCTTGTCGTTGGCCGCGGCGCTTCCGACCCGGACGCCAACTCGGATATGTACAAGATCTCCCGGCTCTTCTTCGAGGGCCGCCCCTACCCGATGGTCGAGACCGCCTTCGTGAGCCTCGCTTCCCCGAAGGTCCCGGAAGCCCTGGAACGCCTTCGGAAGCTCGGCGCCCGGCGCGTCGTGGTGTTCTCGTACTTCCTGTTCGCCGGCGTTCTGGAGGAGCGCATC
>JACDGB010000051.1 GCA_013815485.1 Rubrobacter sp. | reverse complement strand
CGCCACGCGCCACCGGGAGGCCGTTCGCGCCAGGTGGCGGCGCGCCGCCGGCCCACTCTTGCTGCGGGATGCGGATGCTTTTGATCGCCGGAGTATCGTACGCTTCGTAACGGTAATCCTTGCGCTTCTCCATGATCCCGCGCAGGTCCCGTCGCAGTTCTTCCAGGGTCGGACGCCCGACGAAGAACCAGCCATCGTAGACTTTGCGGACCGTCAGGCCGGGTCTGAGCACGAACGTGAAGGGCCGCGAGACCCCGGCGTATTCACCCTCCGTCTCGTCGAGGATGTCCAGGGCGTTTATCGCCTCGCGCTTCTCATCGGAGAGGAAAGGCCACTCCGCCCCCAGTCCGGCCCGGAAGGCTGCCTGCACCTTCGGGGGGTCGGCGCTGACGGTGACGAGTTTGCAGTAGTTGACTGCAAGCTCGGATTGGAACCGGACGAGACCTCGCATCTGCTGCTGGTCGCGCGGACAGAAGAAGCCGCGGCCGAAGACCACGATGATGGGATAGCCGTCGTCGAAGCGGAGCCTCTCGTCAAGGGGACTGGGCTTCGTGTACCCGGAGAGTCTGCGCCTCTGATTCCGGTGATCCGGAAGCTTGAAGTCGGGGAAAGCGTCGCCTGAGCGCGGGGTGACATTCATCCCGTATATCTATTCGTCTAGTGCGAACAGGCTATTCAACGACTCGGCCAATGTCGGGTGGGCGAAGACGCCGTCGCGGAGAGCGGTGTAAGGCAGCTTGCCCATCATGGCTATCTGGATCATCGCCATGACCTCGCCCCCTTCCATGCCGAGGATGACGCAGCCCAGTATTTGCCCGGTCCCGCCATCCACCACGGCCTTCATCATGCCCCGGCTCTCGTCTACTTCCAATGCTCGGGCGACGTACTCCATCGGCATCTTCGCAACCCTGACATCGAAGCCCTGCTCGCGGGCCTCCGACTCGCTCAAACCAACCCGCCCGAGTTGCGGATCCATGAATACCGTGTATGGCACCAGGCGGTCGGAGATGGTCGCGTCGCCGTCGTGGAGTAAGTTGGCTTCGATCACGCGGTAGTCATCGTAGGAAATGTGTGTGAAGGCCGGGCCTCCCTTCACGTCGCCCAGGGCCCAAACGCCGGGCACGTTCGTCTCCAGCCTGTCGTTGACCTTCACGAAGCCGCGCTCGTCAGTCTCGACTCCAGCGGCTTCCAGGTTCAGCAGGTCCGTATTCGGTGGACGCCCGGCGGCCACCAGGAGGTGGGAGCCGGAGAGCGTGCGTTCCCCGTCCGGCGCGCCGACGGTGAGATAGATGACGTCGCTCTCATCTTGCCGCGCGCTTTGGGCTTCGGTCTCCAGAAGCACCTCGATGCCGTCTTCGCGCAGGATCTCCGCGACCGCTTCGGCCACGTCGGTGTCCTCGCGCGCGAGTAGCTGAGGACCGCGTTGTATGATCGCAACCTCGCTGCCGAAGCGGCGGAACATCTGGGCGAACTCCAGGCCGACGTATCCGCCGCCGAGGACCAGCAACTTCTCCGGGACCTCGTCCAGTTCCATGATCGTCGTCGAGTCCAGGTACGGCACGGCGTCGAGGCCGTCCACCGGAACCCCGCCGGGCCTGGCCCCGACGTTGATGAAGACGTTCTCGGCGGATATCTGGAGAGTCTCTCCGTCGTCGAGCCGGACTTCCAGTTCCTTCGGGCCGGTGAAGTGGGCTTCGCCCTGGATCAGGTCGAGGTTCTCGGTGTCTTCGAGACCTTTCTCGCCACCGCCACGGAAAGTCTCCACTATGTCCCGCTTGCGCTGGCGCACCTTTTCCATATCCACGGAGACCGGGCCGGTCTGCACGCCGTAGTCGGTCGAGCGGCGGTTCATGTATGCTGCCCGCGCGCTGGCGGCCATTGTCTTGGTGGGGGTGCAGCCTTCGTTGACGCAGGTGCCACCGACGTGCTCGCGCTCTATTACCGCCGTCTTGCGTCCCGTGCCGGCGAGGGCTCCCGCCAGCGGGTTCCCGCCCTGTCCAGAGCCGATTACGACTGCGTCGTAGTGTTGTATCATTCGATGAACTCCTCTCAATTCCGGGTTTACGTCCTCTGCCATTGTTTCGCTCACGGTGAGGCCGCGATGTGAGGGAGCTTATTGTACCCGTGCTTGCGTCCCACCAGCCTGCCCACGTTCGCTCCCGGCTCACCGTGGTTTTCTATGTCACCGATACTGGAACACTGATCTTGCGTAACCGTTGCCGGATGCTTACGAAAGGCTTAACTTCGCCCAGGGAAATCGGGATCTCGCGAGCAAAAATTCTGTTCCGTCAGATGGCTAGGTCCGTGGGATGGTGTTTCAGGGTACGCAGAAGAAGATCCAGGTCCCGCCCCAAAAGCGTCCGCCACGCCGCGATGTCCGCCTGACTATTCGGCTCTCCGCCCATCCTTTACCGTTAGTAGCTCTCTGTCCCGGAGGTCTCTGGGACAGGTCACAGGTCGCTTCGCAGTGCGGCGAGAGCCTGGGCTCTCATTCTTATGGCCGCGGCGAAGTGGTCGAAATCGAGTTCGCTGGAAGGCTCTCTTATCGGATCGTCGGGATCGTCGGTTGATACGAGCAAACAGGCTGCATCGTAGACGCGCCTTTCCACCAACCTTTTGCAAAGGATCTCGTACCGCTGGATGTACGAGGCGTCCCGAAAACTCTCATCCACCGGAAACCGGGGTCTGCCCGTTCTGCGAGGCTCGTGGATGCCGGGCTCTTCCGCTAGGACGAGGAAGTATCCGGTCCAGGGCCTGACGAGGCCGAACAGCCCTTCGCGGTGAGCTTCCCACACGTCCGTGCCGCTCCCTATCGCCTCTTCCGCGCGGTTGTTAACGTTCTTGCTGATGGAACCCATCTGGGCCTTGAACTCTATGGCCGCGGCGAGCACGTTGTTCTCCACCACCAGCAAGTCCCAGTCTTTCGTGGGCCGGAAATATCCCGGAAGCTTGAGGTTGCCACCTTCTCCCTTCATCAAGACGTCGCTCTCCGCGAAGCCTTCGTGGACGAAGATGCTTCTCACGAGCACCGCAAGCGCCTCGAGATGCCGGTCGGCCCTGACTCCCTGTTCCTGACGCACCTCCACCAGGCTCTTGATCGCCGCCCTCAACCGCTCGGAATAATCCTGGTTTCCGAAAGTCATTTCAGAGTGGAATCTCGTTGATGCCGTATGCACGAAGTGCCGCCTGCGTCGCGGATTCGGTGTCTCTACGCTCGAACGCTTCCGACAACTGAAGAGAGAGATGGGCGTCTAGCCCGTCGGGAAGAGGGACCCGGATGCGTCTCAGATACTGCGCCTGGAACCTCAGATATCCTCCGCTCATCCTCACGGCGTAGCACTCTATGAAGAACTGTCCGACCGCCGAGAGCAGCAGTCCTCCCAGCACTTTGAGATCCCAAGCCTCCGAGGTGACGTGATAGAGGTTGTGGTGTGGATAATAGTGACCTCGATCGTAGACCGGGTGGGCCACGTTTTTTATGTCAGGGATCAGGAGTTTGGGCTTCGTCACGAGAGCCTGGTCAACCTTGTCTATGGTCCTGTACCAACGTGAAGGAGTTTTCTTTGCGACGTGACGTCCTTTGAGCGTACCTGCATTTCCTTCAAAGTACGCATGTAGCTCTGGATGGCCGGTCAAATCCACGAGGGAGCCATCAGCTCGCCACGGGTTTACCAGATAATGCCCCGACCATTGTAGGGTTCCTGTAACCGTATCCCGCGCCATCGCCATCGGCAGCAAGCGGTCTCTTTCCACCAAGTCCGGGTTCTTAGTCAGAAAGACTCTATCCGCGCCGGTGGCGAGGCCGATGCCGACTCTGGTACCGGTGGATCGGTCTTCCAGTGGCGCAAACTCCGCTTCGAGGCATTTGAGCAACTTGAGGCGATTCGGCGATGCGCTGGGCCAGGGAGCCGCCCCCTCGAACCACTCGTTGACCACCACGTACTCTGACCCCCGAACCCCAGGGTTCTTCTTCCGCGAATTACCGTGGACCTGCCGGGCTGCTCTTGCAAGCTCGTTCGTGGAGGTGCTCGATGCCCGGTCAACCCTGGCGACGAAGACTTTGCCCTGTGATTCCGCCCGGCGGATGGTGGTGATGGCCGGGTATGCTAGAACTCCGTCATGGAAAGCGTCGGCCCGGTGCATCTCGACGATGGTCTCAACGGAGAAGCCTCCCGTGGTGACGAGCTTCCGCAACCGAGAGCCATACTGATTAAGCATCCAGCGATCCGCGCAGATAAACGCGCAGATACCGCCTGGAGCGAGCATATTCAGTGCTCTTTCGAAGAAGCCGACGTAGAGATCTGCCCTTCCACCCATCGTCCTGTAGCGTTTCCTGTACGTCTCTGCTATCTCTCGGTCCATGTGCTCGAGGCGCACGTAGGGCGGGTTGCCGATCACGAAATCCACTCCGCCACCGAGCCTGAAGAGATCCAATTCCGGATCCAGCAGGAAGTCAGCTTCACGAACCCAGCGTTGGGCCATCTCCCTGGACTCGGCCTCATGCCACCCGCAATTCACAAGGACTGACTCCGCGCGCCGGCGGCTCGTGGCTACCGCTTCGGGAGCCAGATCAAAGGCCAACAAAGATCCCGCGCAGTCCTCGAGACGGCGATCCTGCCTCCGGCAAGAGGAGGAGAGACGCCGGATCATCGCCTCCAGGAACTCTCCGTCACCGCACGAAGGCTCTATGGCGATGGAGCCAACAAGGTCCTCGCCCGCATCGTAACCGGCCAAGTCCAGGACGAAATCGGCAACCCACGGACGGGTGTAGACGACGCCGTGCTCCGCGACACAGGGGAGATCCGTGGCCTCCGCCTCGTACTTTATTCTTGACGGCAATGACTCTGGTTGCGCCACGACCGAAATATAGCGTATCCATGAGAGTTTCAACGCCTCACGGCGCGAAGGAGACGCAATGTGCCTAGCTTGCAAACGTGCGGTAGTTACGCATGGGGAGTTTATATTGTCGGCGAATGCGGGACGTTACTATCAAGAAATATCCGTAACGGAGCAACAAAGGAGCTAGCATGGACGTTCTCGTAAGTGGGGCGACAGGTTTGATCGGGTCGGCCCTTTCCTCGGAGTTGACGGATGGCGGGCATCGGGTGATCCAACTCAGTCGCTCGCAACCATCATCCGAAGACACGATCCGCTGGGATCCGGATCGAAGTTCCCTGGACGCCTCGCGCCTCGAAGGGATTGATGCCGTCGTTCATCTCGCCGGTGAGATCATCTTCTCCGGCCCCACGGATCGCTGGACCACGGAGAAGAAACGGCGCATCATGGAGAGCCGGAAGAAGGGAACGCGCCTCCTGGCCGAAACCATAGCCGGGCTCTCCGATCCGCCGAAGGCGATGGTCTCCGCCTCAGCGGTCGGGTACTACGGAGATCACGGCAACGAGCTACTCACCGAAGATGCCGCGATGGGCTCCGACTTCCTCGCCGGAGTCTGCGGGGAGTGGGAGGCAGCCGCCGATCCGGCGCGGGAGGCTGGAATCCGCGTCGCGCATCCGCGCATCGGGCTGGTATTGAGTCCCAAAGGGGGCGCGCTCGGGGCGACATTGCCCATCTTCAAGCTCGGCCTGGGAGGCAAGATCGGGAGCGGCAGGCAATACTGGAGCTGGGTCGCCATAGACGATGTGATAGGCGTGATCATCCACTCCCTGACGAACGAGACCGTGAGCGGACCCGTGAACGTGGGCTCCCCAAACCCGCTCACCAGCGCCGAGTACACGAAGGTCCTCGGCAGCGTCCTCAACCGCCCGACGGTCTTTCCGCTCCCGGCCCCGGCGGCCCGGCTCATGCTCGGCGAGGTCGCGGACGCCCTCCTGCTGGCGAGCCAGCGCATGGAGCCCGCGAAGCTGAAAGAAACCGGCTACGAGTTTCGCTATCCGGAACTGGAAGGCGCGCTCCGCCATCTGCTCGGGAAGTAGTCGTGGACCACGAGCGTCATATGCGGCGGGCCATCGAGATCGCACGCCACAACCCCGAAGCCCCTTTCGGGTGCGTCATAGCGGACGAGAACGGCGATGTACTGGCCGAAGGATTGAACGACGCCGAGAGGAGTCCCATCCTGCACGGCGAGACCGCGGCGATCATGGCCCTCATCGAAGCCAAGCCCGACGTGAACCGGAGCCGTCTCGTCTTGTACACGACCGCCGAGCCCTGTCCGATGTGCGCGGGTGCGATCCTGTGGTCCGGCATCTCGCGCGTCGTCCTCGGCTCCACGATAGAAACCTTGAAGAAGCTCAGCCTCCCTCACATAGACCTCCCCTGCGAAGAGATCTCCCGCCGTTGCTCCTTCGGCGGCTTCGAGGTCATCCGCGGCGTGCTCGACGCGGAGTGCGATGCTCTCTTCGAGGCGATGGTCCGGCGGGTACAATGAGTGAACGCATGATCGAAGACCGCCAGAGGTAGTGAGGTTCGTCCAATGACCATCGAGTCCAAGCAGATTACGGCAGAGGAACTGTCGAGGATGCCGGACGACGGCTTCCGCCGCGAGCTGGTGAAGGGGGAGTTGAGGGAGATGACGCCGGCGGGCAACGCACACGGTTACGTAGCCATGAACGTTGGCGTGTCTCTGGGGGTACACGTCAAGGCCAACAACCTGGGCCGGGTCTATGCCGCCGAGACCGGGTTCAAGCTCGCCTCCAACCCCGATACCGTCATGGCCCCCGATGCCGCGTTCGTGAGCCGGGAACGCCTCGATAAATTGGGCGAGACGAGCGGTTACTGGCCCGGTGCGCCGGACCTAGTGGTCGAGGTGGTCTCCCCGAACGACCGGCACTCGGAGGTCGTCGAGAAGGCCCTCGCCTGGCTAAAGGCCGGCTGCCGGATGGTGCTCGTCGCCGACCCGGAACGTCGAACGGTAACGGTCTACCGCTCGCTCCAGGAAATCCGCATCCTCACCGAGAACGACGCTATTGACGGCGCCGGCGTGGTACCCGGCTGGAAGCTGCCCCTCGCGGAGATCTTCGCGTAGGTGGGTGAATAACGCGCTCCTCGTGGTGTCAGCGCGTTTTGTGAACGGGGATCATCCGCCACGCTCCGAGCGAAAACCGGCTTCGGCCAACAGGCTTCTGGCCCTCGGCGCCGCTTTGGAGTCGAGGGTGAGGACCAATGCCGCCCTTTCGGTATTGGAGTGGCGCACGTAGAGGTCGAGGATGTTTATGTCGTTGGAACCCATGAGCGTCGTTACCTCGGCGAAGACGCCGGGGCGGTTCTCGACCGGGATCGCGATATCCGCGTTCTCGCCGCTCTTCTCGACCAGGATGCCGCCTAGTGCGTCGTAGGCTTCGTGGGCGGCCATGAAGCGGTTCTCCATCTTTTGCTTGTCCTGGATCTCACTTCCAAGCTGCGCCATCGCTCCCGCGAACGCCGCCAATGCCTCCCCGAGAGCCGGCGCATTCTCCGCCAAAATATCCGACCATAACTGCGGGTTCGAGGCCCCCACGCGGGTGAGGTCCCGGAATGACGGCCCGGCGAAAGACAGGGCTTCCGGCGAGATGTCCGAGGCGACCTTGAGGAGCGCGGCGGCCATGAGGTGCGGCAGATGCGACAGCGCGGCCATCAGAAGGTCATGCTTCTCCGGGTCAACCGCCGTCGGCGTAGCCCCAATCTCCCGCACGAACGCGGCGACCTCGCGGTAATCGTCCGGGCCGGTGTTCTTCGTCGGCGTCAGGAAATAACGGGCGCCGCTGAACAAATCAGCCTTCGCGTTAGCGACGCCGGAGAGCTGGCTCCCCGCCATTGGATGCCCGCCGACAAAGCGCAGTCGCCGGCGCTCCGCCTCGCGGACGATGGCGTTCTTGGCGCTGGCGACATCGGTGACGAGGGCGTCCGTCGGCGCGAGGTCTCCAACAATGTCCGTCGTCTTCGAGATGGGGGCGGCCAACGTCACGAGGTCCGTGCCGCGGACTTCTTTGAGGGTGGACGCGCGATCTATGGCTCCGAGCGCGACGGCTTCCTCCAGTACGTTCGGGGCGTCCACGCCGACGACTTCCCAGCCGCTCGCGCGGGCGGCGAGGCCGACGGAACCCCCGATCAAACCGACTCCCACTATGCCAAGCGTCCGGGTCATGGCCGCGCCAGTGCTCGGATCACACGGTCGTTCTCCCCAGAATCGCCGACTGTGACCCGGCTCCAGCCCGGATATCCCAAAGCTTCACCTTCCCGCGCCAAAATTCTGGAACGCTCGAAGTCGCTCGCCGCGAACCGGACCATCACGAAGTTTCCCTGCGAGGGGATGTACTCCAGGCCCGCGGCACCGAAGGCATCTTGCAGCCTTCCGCGCTCCCGGATCACGAACTGGGCGCGCTCCCTGACTTTCTCTCGGGCGAGCATGGAGGCCGTGGCCGCGATCTGGGCGGCCAGGTTCACCGAGACTGGAAACCGGACCCGCTCCGTGTAGTCCGCGACCCTCTCGGACGCGATGCCGTAACCTGCGCGCAGCCCGGCAAGCCCGTGCGCCTTCGAGAACGTGCGGGCCACGACGATGTTCTCGCGTTCGAGAGCGAGAGCGTGGGAGTCCCGGTATGCTGGGTCATCCACGAACTCCACGTATGCTTCGTCCAGGATCAGGATCACGTTTTCGGGCAACTCACCGGCCATCTCCCGCACCCGGTCAAGGGGCAGGTACGTGCCGCTGGGATTATTAGGATTGCAAAGGATCACCGCCCGCGTCTCCTGCGTGACCGCGGAGAGGAGGGC
>JACDGB010000331.1 GCA_013815485.1 Rubrobacter sp. | reverse complement strand
CGGAGGAGGACCGGATGGTGGCGCGCACCATGACCGAGGCTGAGCGGTGGCTGGAGCGTCACCATGACGAGCAGTTCTTCCTCTACGTGGACACCTGGGACCCGCACGAGCCCTGGGACGCGCCAGATTACTACACGAAGAAGTACCGTGAAGGTTACGCAGGGGAGCAGATCTACCCCGCCTACGGCGACTGGGAGAGGGCTGGCCTCACCCGCGACGACGTGGATCTCGGCCACGACACCTATTGCGGAGAAGTCACTATGGTGGACTTCTGGATCGGCCGCCTCCTCGCCAAGCTCGACGCCCTGGGTTTGCGCGACAACACGCTGGTTTTCTTCACCTCGGACCACGGCTTCTATTTCGGGGAACACGGCTACTTCGGCAAGGCCGAGTGGGTCCACGATCCGGAGGCGTCCATCTCGGACAACTCGCTGCTCCCGGAGTGGCTGGCGGAGTCGTGGCTCTTGACGTTCGAGCGTTCGCCGCTGTACCGTGAGCTGACCAACGTGCCCATGATGATCCGGGGTCCCGGCCTCGCGCCAGGCCGCAGGCAGGCGTTGACCACGGCGGTGGACATAGCCCCGACGATCATGGAGATGGTGGGGCTCGGCGGGTTGCCGACAACGATGGTGGGAGAGTCGTTCGGCGGCGTTCTTTCCGGGCAGCGGGAAGAACACAGGCCGTTCGTCATAAGCTCCTGGCCGCTGTATCTGGCTGAGGGCGAGGTCACGACTGCCGTGGACTCGAAGGTACGAAGGATCTCCTCGTACATGCCGATCACGGTCACCACCAGCGACCGCTCCCTCGTCCTCGGCGGCCCAGACGACGAGCCCGAACTCTACGACCTGAACAAATACCCCGGCGAGACCCACAACGTCTGGAAGGAATACAACGGCGAAGGAAGCACGCTCTGCGAAGACGCCATCTCCTTCCTGGAGACTATCGGCACCCCGGAAGAGCACGTAGCTCCCCGCCGCGAAGCTCTCAACCGTTGGTGGAGAGGTGCCATCCACAAATAGAATGCCTCCCCAGCAACGTCATCGTCAATGACCGTGGAACAGCGAGCCGGGCTTCGAACGGACGCGCTCCACGGACACTCTATGAGGCACCCGAAGGACCGCGGACAGAGCCAGATATCCGATTGTTTACTATACTAATTGACAAAATAGTCAAGAGGAGCGCATGACGGGCACTGTGAGAATTGCAGGTTCGGACGGTATGATACGCAGAGGTCCTGAGAGTATTCGTATCCTGGCGTCCACGAGGAAGGCTGAGTTGAAAGAAGAGCATGGCATACGGAAGCCGCTGCCGCCGGAGCGGTACGTGGATTTTCGGGATGGTGAGGTGAAGCCCGGCGATCCTACAGAAGACCGCGCTTTCAACGCGGAGATGCGTTGGGAGGCGATGGCGGGGGAGGATTATCTGACGCCCGTTGGGAGCTTCTTCGTGCGCAGCCACGCCGCGACCCCGAGCATAGACGCCGCTGAGTGGACCCTGCGTGTCGAGGGGCCGGGGGTGGAGTGGACGCTGGAACTGGGGTACGAGGATCTCTCACGCATGCCGAGCGTCTCGATCACGCGTGCTCTGGAGTGCGCTGGCAACGGTCGCGCTTTCTTCGAGGAGCTTCAGGGGGGGAAGGTGGAGGGTACTCCCTGGCGGCTCGGGGCCGTTGGGGTGGCGGAATGGACCGGGGTTCCCTTAAAGGAAGTTCTGGAGCGGGCGGGTCTAAAGGATACGGCTAGCGAGGTGATGCTTGAGAGCCTGGACGCAGCGCGGATGCGGCGTCCGCTGCCGGTAGAGAAGGCTATGGAAGATGGCACGTTGCTGGCTTTTGGGATGAACGGGGAAGCGTTGGTTCCGGATCACGGTTTTCCTGTGCGAGCGGTCGTTTCCGGGTGGGCCGCGGTGGCGAGCGTGAAGTGGCTCGGGCGCATTTACGTCTCCGAGACGCCGCTCTCATCCCCGTGGAATACGGACAAGTACGTAAT
This sequence comes from Rubrobacter sp., assembly GCA_013815485.1. GTDB lineage: Bacteria > Actinomycetota > Rubrobacteria > Rubrobacterales > Rubrobacteraceae > JACDGB01. The sequence continues at coordinate 1,301 of JACDGB010000331.1, read as the reverse complement.
GACCGGCGGAGAGTTGGGCGCGAGGCGGGAGCCCGTGAAGGAGCGGGGCGTGAAGAGCGCGCTGGAGCTGCGGTGGCCGGCCCGAATTTCGCGAGGGAAGAACACCATTCACGGCAGGTCGTGGTCCGGGCACGGCGTCATCGCGCGCGTCGAATACTCGGTGGATGGTGGGACCTGGCGCGAGGCGAGGATCTTCGGGCCCAACGTCTCCGGGGCTTGGGCACAGTGGAGCTTCGAGTGGGATGCGACGCCAGGCGAGCATGAGGTGAGGGTCAAGGCGACCGATGACCTGGGTAACATGCAGCCGGATACCATGCCCTGGAACGAGCTCGGATATCTCTACGATGGCGTCGTTGGGCACCCCATCTCGGTTGGTTGAATCGGTGACTGCGAGGACTTATGAGCAAAGATAAACCGGTTGCGCTGTGGGCCGTGCCGCGTTCCATCTCGACGGCTTTCGAGCGGGTGTTCGTGGAGCGCGACGACTTCGAGGTGCTGCACGAGCCATTCTCCGCCTCGTACTACTACGGCGAGGATCGGATGAGCGAACGCTACGGCGACGCGGAGCATAAAGCCGAATACAACTACGAAATTGTACTCAATCACATTCTCCATCCCAGGGAGAATCGGGCCTTCGTCAAGGATATGGCGTACCATGCGAAGCGTTTGCTCGGCCCCGAATTCGTGGGCAGCTTCGCTAACACCTTCATCGTGCGGGACCCCAAGTACGTGCTGGTCTCGCTTTACAAGATGTGGCCGGACTTCACACTCGAAGAGACCGGCTACGAGCAACTGTACCGGCTCTTTCGGCTCGCCCAGGACGCGGGGCAGGAGGCCATCGTCGTGGACGCCATGACGTTCTCCGAGAACCCGGCGGGCGTGCTCGCCTCGTACTGTGAGAAGTTGGAGATCCCCTTCCGTTCCGGCTCTCTGACGTGGGAGCCCAGGGAGGTTCGCCGGTGGGAAAGCTGGGATGGCTGGCACGAGGAGGCGCAGGAGAGCTCCGGCATCGAACCCGCCGAACGTCGCGATCCGGACCTCCCAGAGGAGCTTCGGGAGGCATACGAGCACTGCCTCCCCTACTACTACCAGCTCGCCGCCCACGCCATACCCGCAACGCAGCGGCCAGCGCGTCAGGGCTCGTAAAGACCTTAAACCGAAAGAACAGGAGGGTAGATAGAGATGATGTTGACTGAACATGGGACCATCGCCCCGCATGGAGGACGGCTCGTGGACCGCGCCGTCCCGGCGGAGGAGCGCGATGAGCGATTGAAAGAGGCCGCCGGGCTGCCGAAGGTGAA
>JACDGB010000050.1 GCA_013815485.1 Rubrobacter sp. | reverse complement strand
GTCTACGAGGATCGCTCGTTCACCTTCATCACCAAGACGCCACCCGCGGCATTCCTGCTGAAGCAGGCCGCCGGGCTTGACAAGGGCAGCGGCGAGCCGAACCGGGCGAAGGTCGGGGCGGTCAGCCGGGCGCAGGTTGAGGAGATAGCGCAGACCAAGATGCCGGACCTCAACGCCGCCGATCTGAACGGCGCGTCGAAGATCATCGAGGGAACGGCCCGAAGCATGGGGATCACGGTCAATGGGTAAGCGGCTACTAGAGCAGAAGCAGAGGATAGACCGCGAGCGACTGTACGAGCCGCGCGAGGCGCTTGAGCTTCTCAAAGAGATGGAAGGCGCCAAGTTCGACGAGAGCTTCGAGGCGCACATAAGCCTGAACGTGGATCCGCGCCGCGCAGATCAAATGGTCCGCGGCACCTTGATGCTCCCGAACGGCACGGGCAAGACGCGCCGCGTGGCCGTCTTCGCCGCGGGCGAGAAGGCTCGCGAGGCCGAGGAGGCCGGGGCGGATATCGTGGGCGCGGACGACCTGGCGGCCCGCATCCGGGACGAGGGGTTCATGGACTTTGACGTGGCCGTTGCGACGCCGGATCAGATGAGCGTCGTCGGGCGGCTCGGGCAGGTACTGGGGCCGCGCGGACTGATGCCGAACCCCAAGAGCGGGACGGTCACGATGGACGTGGGCCGGGCGGTCGAGGAGATCAAACGCGGCAAGATCGAGTACCGCGTTGACCGCTACGGGATCATCCACAGCGTCCTCGGCAAGAAGTCGTTCGACCTCGATAGCCTGGTGGAGAACTACTTCGCCCTGCGCGAGGAGTTGCAGCGGGCGCGTCCCGCGCCGGTCAAGGGGCGGTACTTCAAGTCCGTGACCGTGACGACCACGATGGGACCGTCCATCAAGGTTGACCCCGCAGTGGAGAAGGAGTAGTATCTCCGGCGGACTTTAGGAACTTCAGACAAAGGAACGAGACCGAAGACAGCCGGTACTTTCGGAGAAGCCCGAGAGTTTAATGATCCGGTCGAGGTCGTGGAGAGTTTTTCGTGGGATTTTCGAGCCCCGGGCGCCTCTGCGGCCCCGGGGTTTTCACGTAGCGGAGGAGCTAATGAAAAGAGAAGATAAAACGCGGGTGATAGAGAACCTGGCCGGGAAGTTGCGCGGCGGCTCGGCGGTTCTAGTGGATTACCAGGGCATCAACGTGGCGCAGAGTACCGATTTGCGGCGGCGCAGCCGGGAGTCGGGGGTGGAGTTCGTGGTCGCCAAGAACACCCTGGCGAAGCGGGCGGCGGATGAGGTTGGCATCGAGGGTCTCTCGGAGTTCTTCGTGGGGCCGACGGCCCTTGCGTTCTCCGAGGATCCGGTAGCCAGCGCGAAGTTGATGGCGGAGTTCGCGGATCAGGTGGAGACCTTCGCCTTGAAGGGAGGTCTTCTGGAAGGGGGTCGCATCCTCAACGAGGCTGACATCGTGGCCCTGAGCAAGCTGCCGGGGCGGGATCAGCTTCTGGCGCAGCTACTCGGTGCGATCCGCGCCCCGATAGCCGGGTTGGTCACGGTGATGAACGCGCCCTTGAGGAACCTGGCGGTCGTGATGAGTCAAGTGGCGGAGCAGAAGAGCGCGCAAGAGTCGTAGTAGAAACGTAAAGAGTAGAAACAGGAGGAAAGAAATGGCTATGAGCAATCAGGAGATACTCGACGCGATCAAGGAGAAGTCCGTGCTGGAGGTCTCCGAGCTGGTCAAGATGTTCGAGGAGGAATTCGGCGTATCGGCGGCGGCCTTCGCGGCGGCCCCGGCGGCGGGCGCGGCTGGTGACGGCGCGGCGGCGTTCGAGGAAGAGCAGACGGAGTTCGATGTCATACTCACCGGAGCGGGCGCCAAGAAGATCCAGGTCATCAAGGAGGTGCGCGCCGCCACGGGCCTCGGCCTGAAGGAGGCGAAGGCCCTCGTGGACGACGCCCCGAACCCCGTCAAGGAAGCAATCTCCCAGGAAGATGCCGACGCTCTCAAGGCGAAGCTCGAGGAGGCCGGAGCCTCCGTCGAACTGAAGTAGCGTTCAGGCTATATAGGTGGAAACAACCGGCGGCGCTCTCTCGGGGGCGCTGCTTTTTCGTGGGGTTCAAGATGAATGTGGATCACGAGCGGGCGATGGTCAGAGCTTTCTTCGCGCCGGAGAAACGCGCCCGCTGCCTGAGCCTGCTCTCCACGGTTCGTGGAAGGAGGAAGCTCGTTTCCAACCTCGCTCACCTGGATGCGCTGGACGCGAGGTTTGCTCGCCGCCTCGATCCGCGGGATCAGGACGTTGACGAGATAGAGCGCCAGCTAAAGGAACGTGGGGCTCCGGTGCTGTGTTACGTGATATCCGAGAACCCCAGCCTGGATCTCCGGCGCATGAAACTCAGTGAAGCGCTTCAGGCGACGGTGGGGAGTGGGATGGGTACTTTCATATCTTGCAGCGCCGGTCGGCTGGCGTACTTCGAAGGCGAAGAACCAGGCTCGCGCTACATCTGCGAGCGGAGAATTCCGGGTGGCTGATCCAACATCGCAGGCGAGTTGATTGCATCGCCCGTGGCGCGCCGCGAACCGCTGTGCTACACTCCCCGGCGTTGGTCCTCGGGCCGACGCTCATATTTTTATAGTCTCCTGACGCGCCTTGACTCTTCGTGGTGGGCGGGGTAATATAATCGCTTGCGTGTTCGCCCATTCTTCAACAACCCATGTGGAGGAGAGCTAATTTGGTGACCCCTGTTGTGCGCCGCGAGCGGCACCCGTATGCCCGTTTACAGACCACGGAATTTCAGCTGCCGGCTCTCGTGGAGATTCAGCTTCGCTCTTTCGAGAGATTTTTGGAAGAGGGGATTCAACAAACCCTGATCGAGATTTCACCGATAGAAGATTACACGGGTTCTTATGCCGTGGAGTTCGGGGAGGCATATTTTGACGATCCCCCGGCCACCATGGAAGAGTGCATGACCAAGGACAAGACGTACTCGGCGCCGCTGTTCGCGCGGGTGCGCTTCATTGTCAAGGAGACTGGGGAGCTCAGGGAGCAGGATGTTTTCATGGGCGATTTCCCGTTGATGACGAACTCGGGGACGTTCATTATCAACGGCACGGAGCGCGTCGTGGTGACGCAGCTCGTGCGTTCTCCCGGAGCATACGTGATGGAGCCGAAGGATCAGGCCAAGCAGGTCTTGACGGCGAGTTTGATGCCGGGGCGTGGTTCGTGGCTGGAGTTCGAGGTCGAGAAGGGCAAGGCGTACGTCTCGGTCAGGATCGACCGCAAGCGCAAGCTGCCTGTTACCGTTCTCTTGAAGGCGCTCGGGATGGGCGGGCCGGAGGAGATCCTCTCCCGCTTTGAGGACTCGTGGCTTATCCGGAACACGCTGGATCAGGATTCCACCACTTCTCATGAAGACGCCTTGCTTGAGGTTTTCCGTCGTCAGCGTCCCGGCGAGCCGGTGAACGTCGAGAACGCGCAGAATCTCGTGCAGGGGCTTTTCTTCGATGCCAAGCGTTACGATCTGACTGAGGTTGGGCGCTACAAGGTCAACAAGAAGCTCCGCCTGGACGTGCCGATGGAGACCCATACGCTGACCATCGAAGATATCGAAGGTCTCCTGAAGCGGTTGCTCGGGATCTCCGCCGAGGTCGCCGAGGAGGAGGAGTTCGGTCGGGTCAACTACGAGCGCATCCGGCACAAGCTCGACGAGTACGAGCACTTCGGCAACCGGCGGCTGCGTACCGTGGGCGAGCTGGTCAAGGAGGCGTTCCGCATCGGGATGTACCGCATGGAGCGGGTCGTCCGGGAGCGCATGACCACCCAGGATACGGACACGATCACGCCGCAGAGCGTGGTTAATACCAAGCCCGTGGCGAGCGCCATCAAGGAGTTCTTCGGCTCCTCGCAGCTCTCGCAGTTCATGGACCAGACGAATACGCTGTCGGGGCTCTCGCACAGGCGGCGTCTCTCCGCGATGGGCGCGGGTGGTTTGAGCCGGGAGCGGGCGCCCATAGAGGTGCGCGACGTGCATCCGACGCACTATGGCCGGATGTGCCCCATCGAGACGCCGGAGGGTCCGAACATCGGGCTTATCGGGCAGCTATCTACTTTTGCGACGGTGGACAATTACGGCTTCGTGCAGACGCCGTACCGCAAGGTCGTGGATGGAAAGTTGACCGAGGAGATCGAATACCTCTCGGCGGATGAGGAGGAAGAGCTCACCATCGCCCAGGCCAGCACGCCCGTGAACCTTGAGACCGGTGAGATCACCGAAGATCAGGTCCTCGCCCGCAAGCGGGGCGGAGATGTGGCGACCGTCCCGCCGCAGGAGATAGATTACATGGACGTGGCGCCGCTCCAGACGGTTTCTGTGGCGACGGCACTGATCCCATTTCTGGAGCACGACGACGCCAACCGCGCTCTCATGGGCGCGAACATGCAGCGTCAGGCGGTGCCGCTGCTCCGGAGCGAAGCCCCATACGTCGGGACCGGGATGGAGTTCCGGGCGGCGACGGACACCGGCGACGTGCTCTTAGCGCGCAACGCTGGGACGGTCGAGCGGGTCACGGCGACCGGCATCACGATCCGCAAGGAAGACGGCGCTTCCGACGAGTACCCGCTACGCAAGTTCGCCCGTTCCAACCAGGGCACCTGCGTCAACCAGCGTCCGCTCGTCACCGAGGGCGAGACGGTGGAGGCCGGGACCGTCATGGCCGACGGCTCCTCGACCGATGAAGGAGAGCTGGCCCTCGGCAAGAACCTTTGCGTGGCGTTCATGCCGTGGGAGGGGTTCAACTTCGAAGACGCTATTATCATCTCCGAGCGCATCGTCAAGGATGATGTGCTGACTTCCATCCACATCGAGGAGTACGAGGTCCAGGCCCGTGATACCAAGCTGGGGCCAGAGGAGATCACGCGGGATATCCCCAACGCCTCCGACGACGTGCTCATGAACCTCGACTCCGACGGGATCATCCGCATCGGGGCTGAGGTGGGCTCCGGCGATGTTCTTGTCGGCAAGGTCACGCCGAAGGGCGAGTCCGAGCCGACGCCGGAGGAGAAGCTCCTGCGTGCGATCTTCGGCGAGAAGGCCCGCGAGGTAAAGGATTCTTCACTGAAGGTTCCGCACGGCGAGGGTGGCGTGGTTATAGACGTCAAGCGGTTCAGTCGCGCGGACGGCGACGAGTTGCAGCCGGGCGTAAACGAGCAGGTTCGCGTGTTCGTGGCGAAGAAGCGCAAGATCGCGGAGGGCGACAAGCTCGCCGGGCGTCACGGCAACAAGGGCGTCATCTCCAAGATCGTGCCAGAGGAGGACATGCCGTTCATGGAGGACGGGCGTCCGGTGGATGTGATCCTCTCCCCCCTCGGGGTGCCGAGCCGAATGAACATCGGACAGATCCTCGAAACCCATCTCGGATGGGCCGCGAGCCAGGGACTCGGCGAGAACGGCGGCGAACCAACCTTCGTCTCCACGCCAGTCTTCTCCGGCGCGGAAGTCTCGGACATTGATGAGGCTATCGAGAAGGTCCGCACGAACGGCGGCGCGAAGGTCGGCATGGGCCGCGGCGGCAAGGTGACGCTGTACGACGGGCGCACCGGCGAGCCGTTCGATGGCCGCATCACCGTCGGCTACATGTACATACTGAAGCTGCTGCATCTGGTGGACGACAAGATCCACGCTCGTAGCACCGGCCCGTACTCGCTGGTCACGCAGCAGCCGCTGGGCGGCAAGGCGCAGTTTGGCGGGCAGCGTTTCGGGGAGATGGAGGTGTGGGCGCTTGAGGCTTATGGCGCGGCGCACACCTTGCAGGAGTTGTTGACGATAAAGAGCGACGACCGCGTGGGCCGGGTCAAGAGTTACGAGTCCATCGTCAAGGGCGAGAATATTCCAGAGCCTGGAGTTCCGGCGAGCTTCAAGGTCTTGCTCAAGGAGATGCAGTCGCTCGGGCTCTCGGTCAAGCCGATCTACAACGCCGAGACCGCGTCCGAGGATACGGGTCGCAGGGACTGGGACGAGGCTGCTCGGGCTTTGGGGATCAACCTCAGCCGCGAGGAGCCAACGGGCAACCTGGACGAGACGCCGGACGTGTTTAGAGGGGGTATTTAAGGTTGCAGGGACTAGAGCGCGACATAGACATAAATAAACTGGAGAAGATCTCCATCGGCCTCGCTTCGTCCGAGGAGATCCGGGAGTGGTCCCGCGGCGAGGTCACCAAGCCGGAGACCATCAACTACCGCACCCTCCGTCCCGAGAAGGACGGCCTCTTCGACGAGCGCATCTTCGGCCCGTCGAAGGACTGGGAGTGCTACTGCGGCAAGTACAAGCGCATCCGCTTCAAGGGCATTATTTGTGAAAGGTGCGGCGTCGAAGTTACCCGCGCCCGCGTGCGCCGCGACCGGATGGGCCATATAGAGCTGGCCTCCCCGATCGCGCACGTATGGTTCGTGAAGGGCGTGCCGAGCCGGATGGGCTATCTGCTGGATATCAGCCCGAAGGACCTCGACCGCGTGCTGTATTTCGCCTCATCCATCGTTACGTGGGTTGACCGCGAGGAGCGGGCCAACGACATTGACTCGTTGCGGGAGCAGGTGGAGACGGAGATCCGCCAGCTCGAAGAAGAGCGGGACGAGGAGGTCACGGCCACCCAGGCTCTGCGAACCAAGCGCGAGAGCGTCATCAAGGGCGAGAGTTCCCCGGACGAGTTGACCGAGGAGTACGCCGAGGTCGAAGAGGAAGAGCGCGAGGCCACGGTCCAGAAGGTCCGCAAGGAGGCCGACGATTCCATAGACGACATCCGCACCTCCATGCAGGAGCAGATCGAGCTCGTGCGTCGCTCGTGGGAGGAGTTCCAGACGCTGGAGCCGCGTCAGATCGTGGATGACGAAGAACTGTTCCGCGAGATGAAGGACCGCTTCGGCGACGAGTACGGCTTCGGCGTGTACTTCCGGGGCGGCATGGGCGCCGAGGCGATTCGCGACCTCATAGTTCAGGTGGATCTTACGGAAGAGGCCGCCGGCCTGCGCGACATGGTCATCAACTCCAAGGGACAGAAGCGGCAGAAGGCCATCAAGCGCCTGAAGGTCGTTGACGCCTTCCGCACGAGTAGCAACAACCCATCGTGGATGATCATGGACTCCGTCCCCGTACTGCCGCCGGACCTGCGACCGATGGTCCAACTTGATGGCGGACGCTTCGCCACGAGCGACCTGAATGATTTGTACCGCCGCGTCATCAACCGTAACAACAGGCTGAGGCGGCTTTTGGATCTGGGCGCGCCCGATGTGATCGTGAATAACGAGAAGCGGATGTTGCAGGAGGCCGTAGACGCTCTCTTCGACAATGGCCGCCGCGGCCGCGCCGTCACCGGCGCCGGCAACCGGGCGCTCAAGTCGCTCTCTGACATGCTCAAGGGCAAGCAGGGCCGCTTCCGCCAGAACTTGCTCGGCAAGCGCGTGGACTACTCAGGGCGCTCCGTCATCGTGGTGGGGCCTGGCCTGAAGATGCACCAGTGCGGCTTGCCGCGTTTGATGGCGGTCGAGTTGTTCAAGCCGTTCGTGATGAAGGTCCTCGTGGATCGGGCGCTCGCGCCAAACATCCGCAGCGCCAAGCAGATGGTGGAGAGGTTGCGTCCCGAGGTATGGGACGTTTTGGAGGATGTGATCAAGGAGCATCCCGTGCTCCTGAACCGCGCCCCGACGCTGCACCGTCTCGGCATCCAGGCTTTCGAGCCGGTGCTGGTTGAGGGCAAGGCCATACAGGTTCACCCGCTGGTGTGCGCGGCGTTCAACGCGGACTTCGACGGCGACCAAATGGCCGTCCACGTTCCGCTCTCGCCCGAGGCGCAGGCCGAGGCGCGTATCCTGATGCTCTCGACGCAGAACATCCTGCTTCCGGCGAACGGGTTCCCGATCGCCGTTCCTTCGCAGGACATGGTGCTCGGGCTTTACTACATCACCTACGCTGGGGAGGACTTCGAGGAGCAGGACGTGAAGGCGTTCATCTCCTCATACGACGAGGCCGAGGCCGCGTACAAGGAGGGTTCGCTCAAGATTCACGACAAGGTAATCGCCCGTCGTAATGGCGAGCGGATGGAGACCACGCTCGGGCGCGTCATCTTCAACGAGAACGTGGAGCAGACGCTGAGAGAGTATCTCGGCGACTCATACGACCCGTCCACCTACACTTACATCAATCACCTGTTGAAGAAGGGTGAGATCAAGACCATCGTCTCCGATTACGTGAGCGCGTATCCGACGGAACTGGTGAGCCAACTGCTCGACACATTGAAGAAGATCGGCTTCCACACCGCAACGCGGGCCGGTATCTCCGTCGGCAAGAACGACATCGTCGTGCCGGAGGAGAAGGGTGAGATCCTGGATCGTTACCAGGGCGAGGTGGATGAGGTCGAAGACCAGTGGGACCAGGGCTTCATCTCCGACGACGAGCGGCTGGAGCGGGTCATCGGGTTGTGGACCCAGGCCAAGAACGAAGTCGAGCAGGCAATGAAGGACAACCTCTGGGAGCTCAACCCCATCACCATGATGGCGAACTCCGGCGCCAGGGGCAACTACAACAACTTCACCCAGCTCGCCGGGATGCGCGGCCTGATGACGAATACGAAGGGTGAGATCATTGACGAGCCCGTGAAGAGCAACTTCATGGAGGGCCTCTCGGTGCTCGAATACTTCACATCGACCCACGGCGCCAGGAAGGGACAGGCCGACACCGCGCTTCGCA
>JACDGB010000330.1 GCA_013815485.1 Rubrobacter sp. | reverse complement strand
GCGCCGACTCCGGCAACCGCCATGGCCTTGAAGAAGTTCTTCCGGCTCCGGGGCTTGGCGAATTCCTCCGCGCCCGGAACGTTGACTTTTTGCTTATCCATTATTTAGCTCAATCCTCCCTTAACCTGTGATCCCGAATGGCTCGACGGCCGCCTGCACGTCCGCCAGCGGCAGGGCCTCCTCGAAGGCCACATCGTTCGGCGGAACGATGAGGTTCAGTACGTTGATCGCTGCCCGATGCTGGCACTCGGTGTTGTGGATCGAGATCGCCGCGGCCAGGATGTCCTTGCTCTGAAGCGCCGGCGCCGCCCCCTGATACGCCCCGATGCCAACAGGCTCGAAGGTCGCCGCCAGCTCCAGGAAGGCAACCACATCGGTGAATGTCCCGGGGGGATAGGTGAACGTGGGCACCGCGGGGACCTCCGCGCCCAGATCCTCGATAGTGGCCGCAAGGGCGTCCGCGTGCGCAAACTCGTGGTCCCGGATCGCCGCAATCTGCGCGAGGAAATCGTCGGCGAAGAGGCCGGCGTTGACGCCCTTATCGTAGAAGATGCCCTCCAACTGCTCCAGCAGGTACGCGAACTGCAGGATGGCCGCGTCACCGAGTCCCTGGTAGGTCTTGTACTCCTTCGCCTGCGCGTCCGCCCGCCTGACGGCCACACCGAACCCGCCGATCCCGGCCGCCGACAACGCGGCGCCGGACCAGGCCGCCGTCTTCAGGAAGTTTCGCCGCGATGTCTCCCGGTCGACCCCGACCGAGATGCGGCTTTCCACTCCACGCATCAACTTTCTCCTTCCATTAGCTTCCGTACGTCTTCTGTCTTTCTTGCTACTCACAGGCCTTCTACGGAACCTTATTCGGCTTGGATCACCCCCCTCTCATCTGATCACTGCCAGGAGCACACTGAAAGTACTAAGTTTCACTAGCACACTAAGTACTCTAAATTAACTATACCAGGTGTTAGCACCAGCGCTAACACCTCACCAAACCGATATCAACACAAGGTGGTTCGGAGAGCTTATGCCTCAATATATGGCGTGTCAAAAAACATGTAAATGGCGTCGCGTTGATCCGGCGCTGCGGAAGTGCCGTAGAATGGCGTAATGGCGGATCGAGGCAAACAGTATCTGCTCATGGCGGATGAGGAGTTGATCTCTCTGGCGCAGGCCGGGAGCGCGGAGGCGTTCGCGGCACTCTACGACCGTCACAGCAGATCGGCGTACTCCCTGGCGTACCGGATGATGGGCGAGAAGCAATCGGCGGAGGATTTGGTGCAAGAAGTCTTTTTGAGGATGTGGAGGAACTCGGGGAGCTACCGGGCCGATCGCGGGAGCGTGCGGACCTGGGTCCTCTCGATAGTCCACAACCGGGGCGTGGACCAGCTGCGCTCGACCGCCAGCCGCCGCAGGACACAAGATAAGGTCCAAGCGGCCGCGCCCAAGTCGCAGCCGAGCGAGGCGTTCACCGAGACCTGGCGGAACTCTCAGCGGGACCAGGTGCGCGACGCCCTCAAGACGCTCCCCGACGAGCAGCTCAAGATCCTGGAACTCGCATACTTCTCGGGATACACGCACGTTGAGATCGCAAGTCTTCTGGACCTGCCACTCGGGACCGTGAAGGGCCGGATGCGTCTTGGCCTCAGGAAAGTCAAGGACTACTTCGACACGAGAGACATGACGGTGCCGGGATGAGCGACACGGGACGCGGACGCTTCGATGAACTGTTGGACGCCTATGCCCTGGGCGCGCTCTCAGACGAGGAGCGCCGGGAGTTCGAGAAGAACTTGACTGAACATCCTCAACGGCAGGCTGAAGTGGATGACCTGGTCGCGGTCGCGGGATTAATGGCGCTCTCCCCGGTGGAGCTGGAACCGTCGTCCGGCCTGCGAAAGCGTCTCATGCGAACGGTTCGCGCCTCGGGAGCCGCTTCGGAGCCCACGCGCCGTCCCCTTTTCAACCGTTTGAGGGATCTGTTCGGCTATCAGGCGCTGGCGGCGGGCGCGGCGGCGGTGGCCCTGATCGGGCTCCTCTCGTGGAACGTGCTTCTGCAAGGCGAACTCCAGAACTTCCGCTCTCAACCCACAGTGGACGCCGAACCCCGCGTCCTGGAGTTTCAGGCGGTGGAGAGCGCCGGAAGCGCGTCGGGAGAACTGATCGTGCTCGAAGGCCAGCAGGGTGTCCTGGTCGCAAAGGACATGCCACGAATAAAGGAAGGCCAGGTCTGGCAGATCTGGGTCATAGAGGGCGACGAACCCAAACCGGGCGGCCTCTTCCAGCCCGACCAGGAGGACCCAGTGGCCGCCTCCATGACGCGCTCCCCCGGCGAAGGCGATATCGTGGCGATCACCGTGGAACCGGCGGGCGGATCATCCGCGCCCACCAGCGATCCCATAATGACGACCCAACTCTGAGCGATCCCTCCCCGAAGCATAAACTCCGTTTACCATCATCGGGCGCGGGGTATCCTGCAAACAGGGAAAGCAAGGGAAGGAGAAATTTTGTCCGTCGCCCGAGTAACCGAGATCAGCGCGACCAACCCGAACAGCTTCGCGGATGCCGTGAATGAAGGGGTCAACCGCGCAACTAGCACGCTCCGCAACGTGGAGGGTGCGTGGGTCAAGGATCAGAACGTCCTGATCGAAAACGGCAGCATCGTCGGCTATCAGGTCAACCTGGCTATAACATTCGTGCTGGAAGACGCCCAGGATATCGGCTAGATCTTCGCCTGATACCGAAGAATTCAGAGGCCCCGGCCACACGGTCGGGGTTTCTGTTTTTACGGCGCGTTCAGTCGTGCCGGGCGAGCCATTCCAGGGCGACGGCGGCGGTCCACGATTGGTCGCCTGATCCCAACGGCTCGCCGGTCAGGGGCTCGAAATATTCGGCGAGTCCACCGCCGGCGAGTTGATGCAAAGATTCCTCCCGGATATGCGCGGCGAGACCGCGCTCTGCGGCCCGCTCCAGCGACCACCACAGGAGCCAGTTGATGACGGGCCACACCGGACCGCGCCAGTAGCTGCGGGGATGGAAGCGGGGCTCTCGCGGGCTCGTGGACGGCGGCAGGGTCCATCGCAACTCCGGATTACCGAGAAAATCTTCTGACCGAAGCGCGCCGAGAATCGCCTCCAGTCGGGCAGGGTCGAGAGCGCCAGCGATTAGCGGGGCGAAACCAGCGGACGTTCGGACGCGCAGCGGCGCGTCCCGGCGGATGTCGTGGTCCAGGCAAAGGCCGAGTTTTTCGTCCCAGCATCCATCCAGGCCGGCGCGACCCCGGTGGATCCAGGACGATATCTC
>JACDGB010000329.1 GCA_013815485.1 Rubrobacter sp. | reverse complement strand
CCGCCGGGCTCCGAACCGATGGTGCGGGCGCGGTCTAGCGTGTAGTGATAACCTCTGTCGAACGCAGTTGCATTTTCGAGTCGAAGTCGGGAGGAACCTTGACTAACCATGAGATCGACGAGCAGTTCGCCGCGCAGCAGAAGGAACGGTTGCTGGAACTGAAGGAAGAACTGTTGCGGATACAGCGTGGCATGGAAGAAGACGAGCAGGATCGCGGCGAGACCCAGGGCGATTCGCAGGCCGACTCCGGGGACATGAGCGCGGATATGTTCACCCGCGAGATGGACGCCACCATCGGGGGGCAATCCGAACGGCGTATCGAGGACGTGGAACGGGCGCTGGCGAAGATCGAGGAAGGCACGTACGGTACCTCCGACGAGAGTGGCGATCCCATACCAAGGGGCCGACTCGAAGCGGCGCCCGATGCCCTGCGCACGGTCGAGGAGCAGCAGCGCTTCGAGAAGCAGCGTCGTCCCATCTAATCATCCATCGCCGGATATAATCGCGGCATGGACAGATATTCTTCTCCGCAAGGGAACCAACCACGCGAACCAATCTTCCGCAGCGACCTGGAAGAGAGCCCGCCCGAGCCTCGCTATGGACCTTCGAGGCGCGATGGCGGGTTGTGGAGTTTCCTGAAGCGCATCCTGGCGCCGCTCGCGGCGGTGGGGCTCTTGCTAGCGAAGTTCAAGGGCCTGGCGTTGCTGTTGCTCAAGGTCAAGTTTCTGGGATCGGCGCTCACCATGATCGTAAGCGTCGGGGCGTATGCGCTGCTGTTTCCGTGGACGTTCGCGGTGGGGTTCGTGGCCCTGATCTGGATTCACGAGATGGGCCACGTACTGCAACTAAAGCGCGAAGGAATTCCAGCCTCCGCCCCGATGTTCATACCGTTTCTGGGGGCGTTCGTGGCGATGAAGCAGATGCCGAAAAACGCGCTGGCCGAGGCGCGGGTCGGACTGGCCGGGCCGGTGCTTGGCTCAGTGGGCGCGCTTGGGGCGTGGGGTATTTATGAGCTCACTCAGGAGCCGCTGTTCCTGGGGCTCGCGTATGTGGGCTTCTTCCTGAACCTCTTCAATTTGCTGCCCATGTTGCCGCTGGATGGTGGGCGAGCGGTTGGGGCTTTGTCGCCTGTGTTCTGGCTGGTCGGGATCGCGGGTCTCGTGGCGTTGCTCTTCGTGCAGCCGAACCCGATCTTGATCTTTATCGGGATCCTGGGCGGCGTGGAGCTTTGGCGGCGCTGGCGCAACCGCAATACTCCCGAGGCTCGCAAATACAACGAGATGGAGCCGATGCAACGGGTCGTGGTGGGGCTTGTGTACTTCGGGTTGATCGCGCTTCTCGGCCTCGGCATGGCGGCCACTTTCGTCTCAGACCCGGCGGCCCTGTCATGAGGACGATTCTGTACACCGGCAAGGGCGGCGTCGGGAAGACGAGCGTGGCGGCGGCGACGGCCCTCGAAGCGGCTGAAGTCGGCAAGAATGTTCTGGTGATGAGCACGGACCCGGCGCACTCGCTATCGGACGCTTTCGACACTCACATCGGGCCTGACCCGAAGGAGATGGCGACCGGCGTGTGGGCGCAGGAGATGGACCACACATCCATGATCGAGGAGAACTGGTCCGAGATTCAGGCGTATATGTCCACCGTCTTCGAGTGGCAAGGGGCGAACACCCTCGCCGCCGAGGAGCTGGCGATGCTGCCTGGGATGGACGAGCTGTTCGGGCTGCTGACGGTTCGGCGTCATCACTTGGAGAGTAAATACGACGCGCTGGTCGTGGATGCGGCTCCGACGGGTGAGACGCTCAAGCTGTTGAGTCTGCCGGATCAGATGAACTGGTACGTCGAGAAGATCCTGCCGATACAACGCCGCGCCGCGAAGCTGGTACGCCCGTTCGCCAACCGCGCCAAGTCCCTGCCGCCGTTGCCTCAAGATAGCGTGTTCGCCGCCGGGCAGCGTTTCTACGAGGCCATCGCGGGCGTCGAGGAGATCCTCACGGACAGAGAGAACGCCTCCGTGCGCCTGGTCGTGAACGCCGAGAAGATGGTCGTCGCCGAGTCCCGCCGAGCGTACACGTACTTGAACCTCTACGATTACGGGGTGGACGCCGTGGTCGTCAACCGGCTGTTGCCGGATGCCATCACCGACCCGTACTTCACCCGCTGGCGTGAGTCGCAGGCGCGGCACATGAAGTCCATCGAAGAGTCCTTCTCCCCGATACCGATCCTCACGGCCCGCCTCTTCGACCGCGAGATGTACGGGCTGGAGGCGTTGAATGCCCTGGCCGACGACGTGTTCGGTGACGTAGAGCCGCTGGAGATGCTGTTCCGGGGCGCGGCGCACGATATCGTGAAGGACGGCGACGACGGGTACGAGGTGACGTTCAACCTCCCGCTGGCGGACAAGAAGGACGTGGACCTCTCCAAGAAGGGGGCCGAACTCTTCGTGAGGGTCGGAGGCTACCGGCGCAACATTCTGCTCCCCGACTCGCTGGCCCGGCTCTCGGCCACCGGAGCGAGCATCGAGGACGGACGCCTGAAAGTGAGGCTCGGCGATGGTTCCTGAACGACGCGAGAAGGGAAGCCTGATCGGCGCTGTCGCATACGTGCTCGTGCCCGGAGATCGGCGCAAGAAGGCCGCGAGTCATTTCCGGCGGGCCGGGTTCGAGACTTTGAAGGGGATGGCGGCTCTGGCGAGACCGGGAAATCCACCGGAATCCTCCGGCGGACCGCAACGGGAGCGCATCGAGATAGAGTGAATGACCTTCCGCACAACCGGGAGAGCGTGGAAGAGTCAGCCACGAGAGTTCGCATGGCGCGGAGAGTGGTGGATATAGCGCGCCGGGAGGTGGCCGTGGTGATCCCCGCCGCGATACGCGCCGCGAAACATGCTGGAACAGTCTTTCTCAAGAGGTTCCCGGCGGAGTATGCCAAAGAACGCAGGAAACGCTAGCGGTACGACTTTGACTTCGTCGTATCCGTTTGGCGCATGGGGGCGCTGGTAGTAAGATATGTCTAATATATTCCAGTAAGCATCGGCGGGAGAAGCGCATGGCGGAGAACGGGCAGCAGACAGGGACTTTCAGGGTGAAGAGCGGGATGGCCCAGATGCTCAAGGGCGGGGTCATCATGGACGTGGTGAACGCGGAGCAGGCCAGGATTGCCGAGGAGACCGGGGCCGTGGCCGTGATGGCGCTCGAACGGGTGCCGGCGGATATCCGGGCCGATGGCGGCGTGGCGCGGATGAGTGACCCGGAGATGATCGTCGGTATTCAGGAGGCCGTTTCCATCCCCGTGA
>JACDGB010000328.1 GCA_013815485.1 Rubrobacter sp. | reverse complement strand
TACGAGGGACGGCTCGCGCTTTTGCGTTCCACCGAGGTGGCTGACCTCATTGCTTCTCATCCAGACCGTTTGCGCTCTTCCACTTCCGAGACGCTCCTGGTGACGGTGGACCGAGAGCGGGCGCGGTACGGAGCGTGGTACGAGATGTTCCACCGCTCGCAGGGGACCGTGCCCGGCGAGAGCGCGACCTTCGCCGACATGGAGGAGCGTCTGCCGGAGCTTTCGGAACTCGGCTTCGACGTGGTGTACCTCGTGCCCATCCACCCGATCGGCGCGACGAACCGGAAGGGGAAGAACAACGCCACCGTTGCCGCCCCCGGAGACCCAGGCAGCCCGTACGGCATCGGGAGCGCGGAGGGCGGGCACATGGCCGTTCACCCTGACCTGGGGACGCTGGAAGATTTTCGCCGTTTCGTGGAGCAAACGCACGAGCATGGGATGGAGGTGGCTCTGGATTTCGCCATCCAGGCTTCGCCGGACCATCCGTATATAAGGGAGCATCCCGAATGGTTCCGGTTCAGGCCGGATGGCTCGATCAAGTACGCCGAGAACCCGCCGAAGAAGTACCAGGACATCGTGAACGTGGACTGGGATTCCGAGGACCGGGACGGACTGTGGCGTGAGTGGCGCGACGTGCTGCTGTTCTGGGTGGAGCAGGGCGTGAAGATATTCCGGGTGGACAACCCGCATACCAAGCCGTTCGCTTTCTGGGAGTGGGTGATCCGTGAGGTGCAGAAAGATTACCCTGATGTCATCTTCCTCTCCGAAGCCTTCACCCGCCCGAAGGTGATGAAGAACCTCGCCAAACTGGGCTTCACTCAATCCTATACATACTTCACCTGGCGCAACGAGAAACAGGAGATCATCGAGTACCTCACGGAGCTGACTAAAGACTGGCCGAAGGAGTACATGCGCCCGAACTTCTTCGCCAACACCCACGATATCCTGCCGCACATATTGCAGTTCGGGGGGCGTCCCGCGTTCATCATGCGGCTGGTGCTGGCGGCCACGCTTTCTCCCACGTACGGTATCTACAACGGTTACGAGTTGTGCGAGAACACGCCGAGGGGCGAGCGGGGCACGACGGTCTATTACCAGGACTCGGAGGTCTACGAATACAAGGTGTGGGACTGGGACAGGCCAGGCAACATCAAGGACTACGTGAAGCGGATAAATGGGATCCGTCGCGAAAACCCCGCCATGCAAGAGCTGACGAACCTGGAATTCCACGAGGCCCCGAACGACGATATCCTCTTCTACGGCAAAAAGACGGGCGATAACGCCGTGTTCGTCGCGGCCAACCTGGACCCGCATGAGGCTCACGATACGCATGCGCGTTTCCCATTGTGGGATCTCGGCATCGCGGAGGACGAGCCGTATGTGGTGGAGGAGCTTCTTTCGGGGCGCAGGATGCAGGCGACGGGAAGCCGGTTCTGGGTGCGGCTCGCGCCGGAGGAGAACCCGGCTGAAATCTTCCGCCTCAGCCGGGCCGAAACCGCGGAGGACCGGGCGGACGCTAGATGACGGAGGCTACGAAGGGGACAATCGGGCAGGAAGACCTGCTCTGGTACAAGGACGCCATTATTTACCAGTTGCACGTCCGGGCGTACTTCGACGCGGACAACAACGGCATCGGGGACTTCAGGGGCCTGAAGGAGCGGCTGGAGTACATCAAGGATCTGGGGGTCACGGCGATCTGGGTGATGCCCTTCTACCCTTCGCCGACCCGCGACGACGGCTACGATATCTCAGAGTACAAGGGCGTCCACGAGGATTACGGCACCCGCCGCGACTTCCGGGCGTTCGTGAGGAAAGCCCACGAACTCGGTCTCAAGGTCATAACCGAGTTGGTCATCAACCACACATCGGACGCGCATCCCTGGTTTCAGCGGGCGAGGAAGGCGCCGAAGGGGTCGGCCCGGCGCAACTTCTACGTGTGGAGTGATGACTTCAGGAAATATCAGGATACTCGCATCATCTTCACGGATACGGAGACTTCCAATTGGACTTGGGACGAGGAGGCTGGGCAGTATTTCTGGCACCGTTTCTTTAGTCATCAGCCTGACCTGAATCTGGACAATCCGCAGGTCTTCAAGGCGATCATGCGCGTCATGCGCTTCTGGCTCGACGCGGGCGTGGATGGGCTGAGGTTGGATGCTATCCCGTATCTCATAGAGCGCGAAGGCACGGACAACGAGAACCTTCCCGAGACCCACGATGTCCTCAAAAGGATGCGGGCTGAGATGGACGAGCGGTATCGGGACAAGCTTTTTCTGGCCGAGGCCAACCAGTGGCCGGAGGACGTGCTGCCTTACTTCGGGGACGGGGACGAGTGTCATATGGCGTTTCACTTCCCGTTGATGCCACGTATCTACATGGCTGTCGCGCAGGAGGACCGGCATCCGGTCGTGGAGATCATGTCCCAGACACCCGAGATCCCTGAGAACTGCCAGTGGGCTATCTTCCTGAGAAACCATGATGAACTCACTTTGGAGATGGTCACAGACCGCGAGCGGGACTACATGTACCAGACCTACGCCAACGACCCCAGGATGCGTATAAACATCGGCATCCGCCGTAGGCTCGCGCCCTTGATGGAGAACGACCGGCCCCGCATAGAACTCTTGAACAGCCTTCTCTTCTCCATGCCTGGGACGCCCATCGTGTATTACGGAGACGAGTTGGGGATGGGCGACAACGTCTTTCTCGGCGACCGGGATGCGGTGCGTACCCCGATGCAGTGGACCCCGGATCGCAACGCGGGCTTCTCCCGCACGGATCCGGCCAGGCTCTTTCTGCCGCCCATCATGGACCCTGTATACGGTTACGAGGCGGTGAACGTCGAGTCCCAGAGCCGCAACCCTGGCTCCCTCCTTAACTGGATGAAGCGGCTGATCTCCGTCCGCCGGGCGCACAAGGCTTTCGGGCGCGGCACGTTAGAGTTCCTGCATCCAGGCAACCGCAAGGTCCTCGCCTACCTGCGTGAATACGAGGACGAGTCCATCCTGTGCGTCGCCAACCTCTCCCGCTCGGCCCAGCCGGTGGAGCTGGATCTCTCGCGCTTCAGAGGCCGGGTGCCGGTGGAGATGATGGGCGGGTCGAGCTTCCCTCCGCTGGGCGACCTTCCATACATGCTCACCCTGCCGGGCCACAGCTTCTACTGGTTCCGCCTTGCGACCGAGGCCGCCGCCCCGAGCTGGCACGAGGAGAGCCCGCCCGTCTCCGAGCTGCCGGTCATCGTGCTGCCCGCCGGCCGCGAGCCGGCCCGCAACGCCCGCCAGGCCCCCCTGCACCTG
>JACDGB010000327.1 GCA_013815485.1 Rubrobacter sp. | reverse complement strand
AGTTGTGGGCACAGGAGCAGACTTTATACGGGTCGCCTTCAGCGACCGACACGATAAAAGTCCCACGAGTCTTCATGGAACGGCTAACCGAGGCGATTTGCTATGCAGCCTAATGGCTAAAGCCGAGTGTCAAGTCAATGCCCGTAAATCTAGCCATGGATGTCTAACATCTGTATAATTTTCTGGAGATTGTCGCGCTGGCTTAGAATAATTGAGGAAGATAGACGCTGGGTCGTGAACAGGAAGAGTTGGTGACCAAAGTACATCTTCGCACGGCGATAGAGCAATCGCCGCTGGGAACTATTATCGTTGACCCTGACGGTCGGTGTATTTTGGTCAACGCTGCCTGGAATGACTTGTGGGGTATGGGGGAAGATTCGTCTCTAGTGGGCTCCAGTATCTTCGATCACCATCAGGCGCTTGCCATGGGACTCATCCCCTATGTGAAAGAATGCATGGGCGACGGAGGGGTGATCACGCCTCTGTTGTTCTACGAGTCCGCGCCCGCAAGCCCCGACGCGACGTCACGTTGGTTCAAAGCGTTCATCTATGCCGTTCGGGACAAAGCCGGGGGTTTGCTCCAGGTGGGGATCATGCTCGAAGATTTCACCGAGCGGAAGAGACTCGAAGAGCACCTCTCTCACCAGGCGTTTCACGATCCCCTGACCGGGTTGCCGAATCGGACGCTCCTTCGGGACCGTCTGGGCCACGCCCTCTCTGTATCCCGCCAGAAAGCGGATCGGAATGGCGGCGTGAGCGGTGAGGGGGACAGGGTCGCGTTGCTGTTCCTGGACCTGGACGACTTCAAGCGAGTCAACGACACTCTGGGTCACACCATCGGGGACCAGCTACTTGTGAAGACGGCCCGGCGCGTCGGAGCTTCGTTGCGTCCGGGGGATACGTTCGCGCGTTTGGGCGGGGATGAGTTCGCCGTGCTGCTCGATGAGGTCGGCGCTGGCGGCGCCGGGGATCTCGCGGCAAGGCTCTTGGAGGCGCTGCGCGCTCCCTTCTTGGTTAACGGCCATGAGTTGTTCGTAACGTTCAGCATCGGCGTGGCGCTCAGTGATGCCGGCGAGGAGGGTGGGGAGGACCTCTTGAGAAGGGCGGACATCGCCATGTACCGGAGCAAGAGGTCAGGAAAGAACCGTTACAATCTCTTGTCCCGGGAGGCGATGAGTTCCGTTCTACGCAGCGTGAAGCTGAAAGAGGATCTCCGGCGGGCGATAGAGCGTGAGGAGTTCAGAGTCTATTACCAGCCCCTGGTGCTCCTCGAAACCGAAGAGGTGGTGAGCTACGAGGCACTGTTGAGGTGGGAGCATCCCGAGCATGGCTTATTGGAACCGGCCGATTTCATCCCGCTGGCCGAGGAGAACGGCTCCATAATACCGCTCGGGCGTTGGGTCTTGCGGGAAGCCTGCCGTCAGGCGCCCATGCTTTGGGAGCAGACTTCCCCCGAGGAGTCCCTGAAGGTGATGATAAATCTGTCGCCGCTGCAGTTTCGTCATCCTAGCCTGGTCGAGTCGGTCACCACGGCCCTCTCCGAGAGCGGTCTACAGCCAAGAAATCTGGTCCTGGAAATAACCGAGAGCGCAATGATGGATGAGAGCGCGACGGCCGAGGCCATGATGCGGGCACTCGAGAACCGTGGGGTGAAGTTCGCCCTGGACGACTTCGGGACCGGCTACTCCTCGCTGGCCTACCTCACGAAGATCCCGGCGAGCATCCTCAAGATCGACCGCACGCTGATAGCGGGGGTGAACGAGAATCCCGAGGGCTCAGCTGTTGTTTCGTCAATAATCAACCTCGCGCACGCGCTGAAGCTCACCGTGGTTGCCGAAGGCGTGGAGACCACCGGGGAACTGGAAGAACTGCGCTCGCTGGGGTGCGACCTCGGGCAGGGCTACCATTGGCGGAGGCCATGCGCCCTGGCGCGTCGGGTAGTAACGCAATCCGGCTGAATACTTCGCGTCTTGTTCTGCTTGGGAGCTGGGAAAAGAAAGACGCTTCCCGAACCACGAACGTGGCGAACCCTTTACCCGGATTCCGTATGAGGCTGGAGTTCTCGCCGAGCCGTCTCGCGCTCGACGCCTCCGGTGCTTTCTTCGAGCGTGGTCGCGGATGAAGGCCCTCATGCCAAGTCCGCTGAATTGCGAGGAAGCAAGATGCGTGGCTCTCGGATTACCGGGGCAACGTCATCGGTGGTTTTCGAGGTTCCGTGCCGTCGGACGCGGCGTCCCGCCGTTCCTCGACAGTGGTTTGTACGGGATCAGGCCGGCCAGGGAGTCCCGGTAAGCCGGGCGCGGATTTTGCTCGGCGCCCAGGCGACCGGAGAGGTCTCGGAGGTCCACTACCAGGAGGCCCGCATCGCCGGGGCCTTCTAGCATATTCTGGACGTCGGCCTCGACCCATCGCCACGTCCCGAAAGCGTCCCGGAAGCGCACCTCGATGCTCAAAGAGGAACCCGGATCTTCGATCATGGAGGAGATCGTGCCTCGCAGCGCTGGGAGGTCCTCTTCGTGGACGAACTCGAAGACGTCTCTCCAGAACAGGTCTCCGGCTTCGTGGCCCAGGAAGGGCTTGCCAGCGTGGCTCAGGGAGCGCAGCCCGCGACGGGCGAGGAAGAAGACCTTGCCCGTCGTGGCGGTGGACCCTCCGGCGAGGGCCGGATCCCGTGTCGGACTTGCGCGGCGATCATCAACGCTCATTCACAACTACTTCGGGCGTCCTGTCACTCATGCTTTCGTAGGCCCTGAGAAACTGCTCCGTGTCTTTCTGATATTGCGACAGCGATTGTACCCAGAACTCCAGGTACGCTTCTCCAGCTTCGGTCGGCTCGAACCTCCAACGAGAGAGCAAAACCTCATCCTCGGCCCGGTCGGAGACGATGAGCCCTTCTTGCTCCATCGTGCGCAGCGTCCGGTACATCACCCCCAGACGCGGCAGACTGAAGCCAAGCGCCTCGACCCTGCTCTCGAACTGGCCGCCGTATACGTTGCCTTCCAGCATGGAAACCAGCAGCAAGGGGACCAGCCAGCCCTCGGAGTCGGTGAGCAGCCCGAGATCCCCGGCTCCCCGGTGTCGTCGAATGTTTGCGTAACGCTCGTCCGAAGGCGACGCCAGCGGGGGCGCAAGGTGTTTATCTGTCAAAGCTTCTCCTTCCACAGGTTCCCAGCAACGTCCCTTATAGCGTGAACAGGCCCGCCGGTACAGCGTTTGTGGGCGTTTTGCGGACAAAATGGCCCGAAGTGTGCAGGATTGCATGGTCAGGTGAGATCCCGTTTCTCACAAAACCATCGGTGAGCCCGGAATCAACCTTGC
>JACDGB010000326.1 GCA_013815485.1 Rubrobacter sp. | reverse complement strand
GTGGGGGGCAAAGCGCACGGGCTCTTCTTCGACAACACGCACCGCGTCGAGTTCGACCTTGCGAAAGACGACCCGGACCTGGCGTACCACGGGGCCGAGGGCGGCGATGTCGTGTACTACGTCTTCTGTGGACCAGCGCCGCGAGAGGTGCTTGACCGGTACACGCAGTTGACGGGACGCACGCCGATGCCGCCGATGTGGTCGCTCGGGAACCAGCAGTGCCGGTGGAGTTACGAGACCGAGAAGGAGGTGCGAGAGGTCGCGCGGGGGTTTAGGGAACGGGACATTCCGTGCGATGTGATCTACCTTGACATCGACTACATGGACGGTTTCCGCGTCTTCACCTGGAACAACGAACGATTCCCCGACCCCGAGAAACTCATCTCCGACCTGCGCCAAGACGGCTTCCGCGTAGTGACCATCGTTGACCCCGGCGTGAAGGCGGACGAGGACTATTACGTGTATAGAGAGGGGCGGGACAAGGATCTGTACTGCAAGACGAACACGGGCGAGGAGTTCCGCAACGCGGTCTGGCCCGGCGTCTGTGCCTTCCCCGACTTCACCAACCCCGAGACCCGCGAATGGTGGGGCGAGAAGCAACGAATCTTGACGGACGCGGGCGTCTCCGGCGTGTGGTGCGACATGAACGAGCCCTCGCTCTTCATCCCCAAGCAGTCCACCATGCCATCGGATGTAGTGCATCCGGGCGGTGGAGAGACGAAACTGCACGGTCGGATCCACAACACCTACGGTTCCCTGATGGCCCGCTCCGCCCGCGAAGGACTTTTGAAACTGAAGCCAGACGAGCGGCCCTTTGTCATCACTCGTTCGGGCTATGCCGGGTTACAACGTCACGCGATGCAGTGGACGGGGGACAACT
The DNA here is from genome assembly GCA_013815485.1 of Rubrobacter sp. Classification (GTDB taxonomy): domain Bacteria; phylum Actinomycetota; class Rubrobacteria; order Rubrobacterales; family Rubrobacteraceae; genus JACDGB01. The sequence goes on along the minus strand of JACDGB010000326.1, from coordinate 2,454 downwards.
CCTCGTGGTGGGAGCACATCTGGATGAGCATGCCCCAGCTCCAGAACCTCGGCCTCTCCGGTGTCGCCTGGGCCGGGGTAGATATTGGGGGTTTCTTCGGCGACTGCAACGGCGAACTCCTCGCCCGCTTCACCGAGTTCGGGGTCTTCCAGCCGTTTTGCCGCAACCACTCCGCGAAAGGCACGGCCCGCCAGGAACCCTGGGCATTCGGGGAGCCGTGGGAGTCAGTGTGCCGCAAGATGATAAAGTTCAGGCAACGCCTCCTCCCCTACCTCTATACGCTCTTCGAAGAATGCCACCGCACCGGAGCCCCGATCCTACGCCCTCTCCTCTTCGAGTACCCGGAGGACGAGACGACGTACACGGCGGACGACGAGTTCCTCTTCGGCCACGCCATGCTCGTCGCCCCGATCACCCGCCCCGGCATCGAACACCGTCACGTCTACCTCCCCCAAGGGACCTGGTTCCATCTCTGGAGCGGCGAACGCTTCGACGGCCTATCCCACATCCTCGCCCACGCGCCTTTGGGCGAACCACCCATCTACGTACGGGCAAACACCGCCGTCCCGATGGGGCAGGAGATGAACCACGTCGGCGAGCAGGCGACCGATCCCCTGACGCTGCTCATGTATCCGGTCGAGGGCTACGGTGAATCCACGTTCTACGAGGACGCTGGTGATGGCTTCGGGTACGAGAATGGTGAATATGCCCGTCGCGCCATCTCGTGCGAGGAGTCGGGCGGGCGCGTCACGGTTCGCCTCGGTGAGCAGGAGGGCTCCTTCGTCCCGGAGCGGCGGGAGGTCCGGCTGGAGCTTCGGGGTTTCGGCTTGGTTCCGGAGTCTGCTTCGGTGAACGGCGAGGCTGTCGAGGCGCATTACGACGAGGATGGCGGGGCCGTGACCGTCATCCTGGGGGAGACTGGAGATCCATCGACAATCGAGGTTCGGCGGTAGGGTCAGGCGTTGCGCTCGACCAGGGAACGGAGTTCTGGATCGGTGAAGTCCGTTGCCGTCGTGAACGCGCCAGCTTTGCGGAGCTTCTCCGGCTTCTGGGTGGAGGTGATGCCGACGGTCGGAATGCCAGCCCCGACGGCTGAGGCGATGCCGGAGATCGAATCCTCGAAGGCGAGGGCTTTTTCTGACTCGATGTTCAGCTTCTTCAGGGCGACGCGGTAGGGCGCGGGGTCTGGTTTCACTGCGCCCACGTCGTCGGAGATCACGATGGCGTCGAAGTAGTCATCGAGTTTCAGGGCGAGCAGGATGGCTCCTGTGTTCTCCTTCGGGGCGTTGGTGACGAGGACGATATCCAGCCCGAGCTTGCGGCCCAATTCCAGGAAATCCAGGAGTCCCGGCAGCGGTTCCAACTCCACCGTCCGCTCCCGGAAGGCGGTCTCCTTTGCCTCGAATATCTGGCGTCCTTCTTTATCCGATAGGCCGGGCAGGAGGTCTTTGACGATTTCGGAGTTGGCTCGACCGCTGATCCTCTCTCGGTAGAACTCTTCGTCCACTTCGATGCCGTGAGGACGCAATACGTCAACCCACGTTGGCAGATGCAGGGAGTCGGTCTCGGCGAGGGTTCCGTCGAGGTCGAATAGCAAGGCTTTCAGCATAAGGCCGCAGATTGTACTCCGCTACCAGCCCATCCACACGTTCACGGCGTCTGGTAGAGGAACATGTTGAGAGCGCGGGTGATAATGAGGAGTGCCCCGATGTACAGAAGGATCCAGTACCGTCCCCGCTCCCGGCCCCGGCGCAACGGGCTCGTCTTCCATTCAGCCATGCCAAATAGCAGCGCGGGCACGCATAGCCCCCAAATCCAGGTGAGTACGAAGTACCTCGAATAATCCCCCGGCGCTGGCTCGAATACAGCCCACGCGAAAGCCCCCGTCACGAACGCCGCCAGCGACACCGAGATAGTGAACAGGACTTTGTTCGAGGTACTGCGCCGACTCCACGCGAGCCATTCCCGGAAGATCCCGGCCCGGCTGTTCGCAGTCTTCTCCATGCACCGGATGTTAGCAGGACGCAGGCGCAAAGCCGGTAAAAGTCTTCGCATGGTGAGCTATTAGCTTTCAGCCGTCAGCTTTCAGCACGGACAAGAGCTGACCGCCAGAAGCCGACTACCTTAAGCGAAGGAGAGCCAATCGGGCGGAGCTACGGAGTCTACCGTTACTATTCCTTGCGGAGCAGATTCGAGTTCGCCTATGAGACTTCGACCATCCACGAGCTTTAGCTCTAGGTCCAAGTACCTCGACTTTAGCCAATTGAGAGCGAAAGGGGTAAGGTACGCTCGTCACCACTCTCCGCCAAAAGAGGTGAACTTAAGGCGCGTACCCTACCTCCCAAGATGGTACAGGCGTTGGCCCCCTTTGCGCCACTTTTCTCCGAGCGCGTCTTTAGGCACGCTCGGGTGCTGCTCATAGGAGCGATCCTCGCTCCGGGTGCCAGGACGGTC
>JACDGB010000325.1 GCA_013815485.1 Rubrobacter sp. | reverse complement strand
CCACAGGCGGATATCTTCGATCATCGAAGTGTGTTCGGCTTGACGACGGTCGGGGGCGCGGGTCAGGAGTGTGAGGGTCTCACCGTCGGCCCCCATGTACAGGCACTGGAAGAACACGTAGCCGAAGGTGTCGAATCCGGTGAGGTAGTACATGGACTCCTGACGGAACATCAGCAGGCCATCGAGGTCCCGTTCCGCCAATTCGGCAGCCACAGCCGCGCGCCGCGACGCCAGCTCTTCGGTGGAGAAGTGTATCGTCAAGAGACCCGCTTATTGCTGGAGCTTCGCCGGGTCCGTGTACGGCAGGCCGTGGGCGTCGGCTACGGGGGCTGACAGGAGATCTCCGCGCAGCGTGGAGAGTCCCTTCGCCAGTGCCGGATCCGAGGATGCCGCCTGCTCCACGCCTCCCCCGTCCGCTATCTTCGTCAGGTACGGGAGTGTCGCGCTGGTCAATGCCAACGTCGAGGTGCGGGCCACGGCGCCTGGGATGTTCGCCACGCAGTAGTGGACGACGCCCTCCTCCACGAAAGTGGGGTCCGAGTGCGTGGTCGGACGGGAAGTTTCGATGCAGCCGCCCTGATCTATGGCGATGTCCGCGATCACGCTTCCGTCCCTCATCGAAGCGACCATCTCGCGGGTGACGAGCTTGGGTGCTTTGGCTCCGGCAACCAGCACAGCCCCTATGACAACGTCAGACTCCGCGACGTAGGCTGCGGTCCTGGCCCGGTTCGGAACCACGAGGTCAACCCGGCCCTCGAAGATGTCAGAGAGGTAGGCGAGACGCTTGGCGTTGATGTCGAGAACCCGCACTATCGCCCGCATCCCGACCGCTATCTTGGCGGCCTCGGTGCCGGAGACGCCGCCCCCGATGATGGTGACCTTCGCCGCTGGCGTACCTGGCACGCCCCCGAGTAACAGCCCCGCTCCGCCCTGCGGGCTCTCCAGATGATGCGCCGCCGCCTGGACCGACAACCTCCCCGCGACCTCGCTCATCGGGGTGAGAAGCGGCAGGCTCCCGTCGGGCGACTCGACCGTCTCGTAGGCGATGGACGATATCTTCTTCTGCATCAAGAATTCGGTGAGGCCCTTGTCCGCCGCCAAGTGCAGGTAAGTGAAGAGGCTCTGTCCCTCCCGGAAACGGTCGTACTCCTCTGGGATGGGTTCCTTGACCTTCACGATCAGGTCCGCCGCCTCGAAGACTTCATCCGGTCCGCTGACCAATCTCGCCCCGGCCTCCTCGTATTCCGCGTCGGTGAAGCCGGCCCCGAGGCCCGCCCCTGACTCGACGATTACCTCGTGTCCGTGATGGAGAAGCTCCGCCACGCCATCGGGCTGCATCGAGACGCGGCCCTCCATGTCCTTGATCTCCTTCGGAACCCCAACCACCATAGTCATGCTCGCTCTCCTCGCGCTGACGCTTGACCCTTGCGTACCTTATAACAAGGCTACAATTAACGTGCAAGGATACTTGCATCGGGGTGCGAGCCATATTGATCGCGGGCCGGGAGTATGCGGGCGAGGGAGGTTGGGACGTGAGCGGGAACGGTTCGGTAGGGTTCTCGATAGGGGAAGTTTCGCGGGCGGTTGGGCTCGCGCCACAGACGCTGCGGCTGTGGGAGCGAGAGCGTCTTGTCAGCCCTCGGCGCACGGATCGGGGATATCGCGTCTATACGGAGCCCGACGTGCAGAGGCTGCAAAAGATCAAGCATCTAAGGAAGTCCGAGGGACTGAACTTCGCCGCTATACGAAAGCAGATCGGCCCTTCCTCCACGCCGCTCGCGCCTGACGCCACGAACGCCGGAGCCTCGAACGGGCCGGGGGAGCAATTGCGGAGGTTGCGCTCGCGGGCGCACAAGACGCTCAAGGAGGTCTCAGAGGCGACCGGCCTCTCCATCTCGTTCATCTCGGCGCTGGAGCGCGGTGGTTCGGGGGCTTCGGTGGCCTCGCTAAAGCTGTTGGCGGAGGCTTACGGGGTGAACATGCGCGAGGTCTTCGGGGCGGATCTGGAACAGAATCCTTTGCTTGTACGTGGCGAGGAGCGTCCCGTCATGCAGTGGGACAACGGCGTGCGCTTCGAGGAGATGGCCGCCGGCGAGAAGGCGATGGACCCGTCCTACATCCGGGTGCCGTCCGGCGCGGGGAGCGAAGGATTCTACTCCCACAATGGGGAGGAGTTCATATACGTGATCTCCGGCACCCTCCACGTCGAGCTCAAGGAGCAAGGCTCCTTCACCCTATCTCCCGGCGACACCCTCTACTTCCCCTCCACCACCCCGCACCGCTGGTGGGCCGGCGATGACCCCGTGGAAGCCGTGTACGTCAATACCCCGCCCACCTTCTAGCAGGACACAGGAGGACCACCCATGAACCCCGACCGATACCTCGAAACCTTGCTATCCGTGCCCGCCCTCCATAACCCGAAAGTCTCGCCAGATGGGCGGTGGGTGGCGTGGAGCTGGTCCCGGCTCGGCCCGGCAGCCGACGTGTTCGCCGCCCCGACGGACGGTTCCGAACCACCGATCCGGCTGACGGAGACCTCGGACGATACGCTGGTTGTCTCGTGGACGCCGGACAGCAGCGCCGTGATCGTCGGCCAGGACCGCGACGGCGACGAGCGAACGCAACTCTTTCAGGTCGGCCTCGACGAGCCGGGCCTGATGGAGCCGCTCACCGAGCAGTCGCCGGACTTCTATGTTCACGGGGGCCAGCTTCACCCCAATGGAAGCTGGCTCATCTACGGCGCCAACCTCGACCCGGAGAGCGGAGAGGAGATCGAAACCACGCTGGTCTATCGTCACGACCTCGCAACCGGCGAACGCCTCGTGCTCGCCCGGCCCCGGAAGAGCAACTTCCGCCCGCCCGAGCTGAACGCCCCCGGCGACCTCGTTCTCTACCACCGGAGCGACCTCCATCCGGCCGGTTTGCAAGTCTGGCTCGTGGACATCGAGGGGCGGGAAGACCGTGGGATCCTGAACTTCGGCCCCGAGAAAAAAGTCCTCGCCTCCTGGTTCCCGGACGGGCAGCGCATACTCTTCCTGGCCGAGGCTGACGACCGGCGCCGACTGGGAATATGGAGCCTGGAGGACGAGTCCATCCGCTGGCTGGTGGATGATCCGGACGCGGACCCCGAATACGCTTTCGTCCCCCCCACCGGAGGCCCGGTAGTAGTCGTCGAGACTGAGCGTGCCCGCGTGAAGGCAACGCTGGTGAATGCCGAAAGCGGCATGGGAACGCATCCGCCTGACATCGTCGGCAACCTGATACCGCTTGCGCCGGTGGGAGACGGGTGGGTCGGGCTTCGCTACGACGCCCGCCATCCGGTGGACCTGATCCGCTTTTCCGAGGACGGCA
>JACDGB010000324.1 GCA_013815485.1 Rubrobacter sp. | reverse complement strand
CGTATACATAGTCCGGGTCGCCGAGGTACGCGCCGCGGTCGGCGAAGGAGAACCGAGAGGCTTCGAGATAGTAGTGGAGCGCGTCGTCGCGGGGAAGCGCCGCCATCGGGTAGCCCTCCAAAATGTTCAGCGCCTCCCCGACGGTCGAGCCCCCGGACGAGGGCGGCCCCATCCCGTACACCTGCAAGCCCCGGTAGGATGTGACAGCCGGGGCGCGCTCCAGGGAACGGTAGCCGGCCAGGTCCTTCATCCTCATGAGGCCGGGCCGCGCGTTGCGCGTCGAGCCGTCCACGACCGGCGGATTTTGCACCGTGTCCACGATGGTCCGGGCGGTTCGTCCCGAGTAGAAGGTGTCGCCGCCTCCATCTGCCGCCCTCGGCCGGGCGAGGCCAGTAGAAAGCGCGCGTAACGGCGAAGAGCACCTTACCGCAGAGCGGCCCGAGTAGTAAACCTACTTCCGCTCCCAAGAGCCCGCCGACCACGATCATGCTGACCGTGTAGAAACTCCCGTAGTACACGCCGTCTGACAGCATGCGGATCGTATCGACCGCCGCAAATGCCGCCATGGCCGCCGCGCCAAGCAAAAGTCCCAACAGGGCCATGCGCCACAGAAAGAACCAGAGTGTCCCGAGCGTGGTCATCGCGCTTCACCGGGTTCGTCCGCGGGTGAACCGGTAGCGTTCATGCCCACGTTCTCCAGTGCGCCCGCTAGCCTTGAGAGGACGCGGGACATGGGGGAGAGCCGGAGCGTGGGCCGCAGGTACCGGAGCGTTTCGCGGGCGGAGCCGACGAGCTCGCGGGTGGCGCGGGCCTCGGGTGTTTTGTCGTGGAACCAGTAGAGGAGGATGGCGAGATGCAGGGCGTAGAGGATGTTTCCGAGTTCTTTTGCTTGCTTGTCTCCGGGGGCGTCACTCGCGCCCCGGACGACTTCCTCGAAGACGCCTCCCATCTTCTTTCGCACGGCTGCGGTGCCTTCGCCGAGCGCGGAGATTGGGGAGTTGGGGTCGAGGGTGCGGGCGAGGAGAGCGGCCAGAGGACCGCGATGAGGGGAGACCTGATCCAACTTCGCAAGCATCACCAACTCGAACCGCTCCGCTACCGTCCCCCCGGAAAGCCCATCCCGCGCCCACTCCTCGGACTCCTCCGCAAGCCCGAGATAGAGCGCGAGCGCGAACTCCTCCTTGGACGCGAAGTACCGGTACGCGAGCCCCAGACTAGCCCCCGCCTCCCGCGCCACGTCCCGCATCGTAGTCGCCTCGTAACCCCGCTCCGCGAACAGCCGGAGCGCCGACTCCTGAATTCGCTCCCGCGTCCGCCGCGCCTTCGGCGTCAACGTCCGCCCCGAACCAGCCAAAGATTCCTCCACCGGATCTCCTCCTAAAAATGAACAAGTTCATTTGAAGTATCATAGAGGGAGGGCGGGGGCATGTCAAGTGGTGGATGGTTTGAAATCGGGGCGAGTACTTCGCATCTTGCCCTGATCTGGAGTCGGGGAAAACGGATGCGACTTCTGATCGCCGCACCCGCTAATTTAGCGAACTCTCCAGCCGAATTCCATCCGCTATAAGCGGCCAGTTTTCTGTTCTTGCCGAAAGCCTGTCGTCAGGCTTCGCGTTCCTCCATGCGGCGGGCTTCGAGCATTTTGGCGGAGAGGTAGAGGCTGAGGCCGAAATAGTAGACGAGGTAGGCGAGGGAGAAGTTCAGGATCAGGGCGTCTGGATCCGGCATCTGGAGGAGGATGGCAGCGTAGCCCGCGAGCCATAGCGTGGTGAGGGCGAGCGAGAGCTTGCGGAAGGCGGCGGTACGGGTGGGGTAGACGTAGCGGATCGGGACGAAGACCAGGATCGAGCACACGGCGAGCACGGTGGCGGCGGCGCCCTGGCTGATGTCGAAGATGATCACGTAGAAGGCGACGACGTTGAAGTAGCTCGGGAAGCCCAGGAAGAAATGGTCTTCGGTCTTGGCGTCCACCCGGCAGAACTGGTAGCTGGAGGCCAAAAGCGGCAGGGCGGCCACGACCACGCCCCAGTCGCCGCCGGGCAGGTAGCCGCTGCTCCACAGGAGGACCACGGGGGCGAGCACGTAAGTCATGTAGTCCACGATGTTGTCAAGCAGCGCCCCGTCGAAGAACGGCAACGCCTCGCTCACCCGGAGGCGGCGGGCCAGGAGGCCGTCGGTGCTGTCTATAAGGAGTGCGACGAACATCAGCCACAGCGCCTTGGTGGCCTCGCCCTGGAAGGCGGCGAACATGATGAGGAGCGCCAGCACGGCCCCGCTCGCCGTGTACAGATGCACGAACACGGCCCGCAACCTGAACCAGGGCGGGTCGGCGTGAAGATTCTCTTCCTCTATGATGCTACCGGACTCTTCGGTCAAGACCTTTGCTCCGTCTCCTGCGGCCTCCTATAACGCAAGTACACATGATAACAGCGTCGAGCGCAAACGGCCTCTGCCGGACGTCTCACTCGTCTTGTTCGCCTGGATTCCACGGTTCATGATCGAGGTACGGAAGTGGGCGCGTGGGTGGATCATGCCCGTTTTCGGTACTCGCCTCCAGCGACCGGACGCGGTTGATGGAGGCAGCGATCTCCTGCATCCGCGGCAGGCTCAACTCGCCGGGATGACCCCGGAAATCGCCCAGAGAGCCGAGACTCTCCTCCCGGATGGCGGAGAGCGCCGATCGTGCTATCTTTCGAACCTCGCGGCTGTCTTTTCCTGCGGCGAAAGCGCCGATGATGCGGGCGATAGCCTCCGTCTGGCCAGACTCGGCGAGCTGCTCCAGGTACGAGAGGTCCACTCGTTCCCGGCCCACTTCGATAGCGTGGAGGCCACGGCCCCGCGCCGTCTCGCGCTTGCCGCGCCGCAAGTTTATCGAGGAAGGATGGACGTGGCGAGTTCCGGGGGAACGTACCTCGCGTCTTTCTCCGGGCGGGGTGCGGGGCGGGAATCTCTCGCGTACTTCGCGGGCGTCATTGGTGGCGTCACGGGGTTCGTAGTCTTCCAGCAGGATCACACGGTCAGCCACGTCCAGGTAGTCGCCGACCCCGCCAACGACCACGACCGTCGAGACGCCCAAAGCGTGGTGCAGTGGACGGACGAGGTCTATGAAGGGGGAGATGGGCTCCTTGCGGACCAGCTCGCGCATCCTTTCGTCCCGGATCATGAAGTTCGTCGCGCTCGTGTCCTCGTCCACCAATAGCAGCGATGTCCCAACCTCCAATGCCTCGGCGATGTTCGCGGCCTGAGAGGTCGAACCGGAGGCGTTCGATGTGGAGAAATCCTCCGTCGAGCGTCCGCCGGGAAGATCCCCGATCATGGCCGATATGTCCACCCCCGCGACGCTCCGCCCGTCC
>JACDGB010000323.1 GCA_013815485.1 Rubrobacter sp. | reverse complement strand
GACCGGCTCGTAGCCCCCGCGCCGGAGCTCCCGGAGAATGAGCAACGCGTCGTTCTCGGAATCTTCGACGAGCAGCACCCTGAGCGGGACGCCCATCTAGGCGTACCCCCCGGGGACCCGCTTCGGAGAGATGAGCAGCATCACGTACATGGTAAACGTAAGCCTATTCTATTGGTGGCCTTGGTCCGGGGCAAATCCGGGAAGAGACAAACTCGGAAAATCACTCATTTGGGGGATACCGCCCGTGGCGGCTTGCCGGATACTCTCGTTCAAGCGGCCGGGCCCCTCCCCCCCTCCTGGGGCCCGGTCCTTATCAAAGCCGGGCCGGCGCCCGTTTCCCCCTCCTCTGTCGGCCCGCTTCTACTTTTACGGCGTGGGGACGGACTGCGGGCCGCCAAGATCATCCATTTGCGGGATGCGCGACCTTGCCTCCGGAGGATATATTGCGCAGGCTGGCGAACCGATTACGGGTAGAGAGCATAGAGGGAACCATGGGCTACTGCGGCGGCACCAAAGAGGCATGAGAGAACAGGTGATCCTGCTCGTCGAAGACAACCCGGACGACGAGCTCCTGATGCTGCGCGCCCTCGCCAAGAACGACGTTACCGGCGGGGTTGTCGTGGCCCGCGACGGGGTCGAGGCCCTGGACTACCTCTTCGCCTCAGGCCCCTACGCCGGGCGGAGCGCCGACGGGATGCCGCGCCTGATCCTGCTAGACCTGAAGCTGCCGAGGCTCAACGGCCTCGAAGTCCTCCAACGGCTGCGCTCTGACGAACGCACGCGGCTCTTGCCGGTCGTGATCCTGACGTCCTCCAACGAGCGCCAGGATGTCCTCGACGGCTACGGCCTGGGCGCGAATTCCTACGTCCGAAAACCCGTGAATTTCCAGGAGTTCGTCGGCACCGTCGAGCAACTCAAGCGCTACTGGCTGAACCTGAACGAAGCGCCCCCAGAGGTCGCCTAGGAGGCACACGCCACGACGGAGAGGCCGGGCGGTTACATCCACGTCGCGGCTCCAGGACTTGCCCGCCTCGTCGTTGACGTTGATGTGGACGGGCTCGCCGGGCTGCCAGTGCTCCTAGGCTGTTGGGGCTGTTTTCGTTGGTTGCGCTGTTCGCCCACCGATACATGGCAAAGGGCGCAGGCACCGTTCGCCGAACGGCCTGGTACGACAAGAGACATCCGAGCTTCTCCGATGCTCTGGCGCAGGTGCGCAGGCAGTTGTGGGCGCAGGAGCGGGCGACTTTTCGCGGGTCGGCGCGGGAGACCGACACGGTAAAAGTCCCGCGGGAGTTTATGGAGCGGCTGACCGATGCGGTTTGCTATGCGGCGTGATGGCTACAGTCCAGATTAGAAACCGTCTGAGGTCCGAGGACACTCTCACTCGGTTCGGCGGAGACGGTTATCCTGATCGCCGAAGACACGGGCCTGATCATCCCCCTCGGTGGGTGGGTTATGAAGGAGGCCTGCCGCCAGGCGCGCGTCCCGCGGGGACGGCTTCCCCAGGGCTTCGGAGCGGCGTCTCCGACGATGTTCGTCAACCTCTCCGCCAGGCAGTTCCGTCACCCCGGGCTGGTCGAGGAGGTGGCTGAGGCTCTCCGGGAGGCCGGGCTGGAGCCCGGGGCCCTGGCTCTGGAGATCACCGAGGGCGCTATGATGGAAGATCCGCCCGAGGCCGTGGGGACCCTGGAGGGGCTCAAGGCGTTGGGCGTCCGGATCTCCGTGGACGACTTCGGCACCGGATACTCGTCCATGAGCTACCTCAAGCGTTTCCCGGTGGATCACCTCAAGGTGGACCGCTCCTTCGTGGCGGGGCTGGGGTGAAACCGGGAGGACGAGGCCATCGTATCCGGCATGGTCGACCTGGCGCACGCTCTGGGCTTGGCCGTGATCGCCGAAAGAGTGGAGACCGAAGAACAGCTCCGTCGGCTGGAGGGAATGGGATGCGAGGCAGCGCAGGGCTACCACTACGCGAGACCCCTGCCGAGCGAGGCGTTGGTGGGGTGGTTGACCGTCGGCCCCGGGCGATGACTGGCACCGGTGGATTTACGATGGTTCGGTGGACACTTTCTCGTTACGCCACGGCAGCGCCCTTCCTCGTGGTCTCTTCGTAGGCCGCCGGGGTCACGTGACCGAGCGATAGGTGAAACCTTCTGCGATTGTTTAACGCCTCCAGGTACTCGAAGACGGTGCTCCTGGCGGCCTCCCTGCTCGGGAAGCGCCGAGGATGGAGGATCTCGCATTTGAGCATGGCTACGAAGCTCTCGGAGATAGCGTTGTCTAAGGCGGGACCCGACCTCCCCATCGACGGGACGATGCCCGCCTCTTCGAGCTTCTTGCCGAAGGAGAGGACGGTATAATGTGTCCCGCGTATTGGACGCCCTGGAAGCTCCTATATGGTGTCAAGCGGCAATTTCTGTGCCCGTGAGTGGGCTCGGTGGTGTTGGCTTGAGCAGCTTGTAGATCTCGCGTGCCAGGTAGCGTTTGAGGCAGCGAAGGATCTTCTTCTTGGAAAGGCCCTCGGCGGCTCGACGTGTTGCGTAGGGCGGGTGCGAGGATCGACCCGAAGCCGGCTGATGGCGGCCATGTGTAGCGCGCAGTTCGCCGCCCGGTCTCTGCCGCGGTTGAGCCTGTAGCGGCGAGTCTTGCCCGAGGAGGCCGGCAGCGGAGCCACACCGCACAACATGGCGAAGGCGGCCTCGCTCTTCAGGCGCTCTGGATTCTCACCCGCTGTGACGAGGAGCTGGGCGGCAATCTCCACCCCCACACACGGGATCTCCGTCAGGCGCGGGTTGATCCGCACTACCAAACCGCCGATCAGCTCGTCGAGGTCCTTGATCTCCTCTTCGAGCACCAGGATGCGCCTGGCGAGGGAGCGAAGGGCGATCCGCGTCGCGGTGGTCGGCTCGTGCGCAGCGTCGCGGTTCGGACGCCAGGCGGCGCAGGTACGGATGAGCACCGTGCGGGTGAGGCCGGAAACCGACTCTCGAAGTCCATCCGGGGCGCTCACTATCGTGTTACGCAGCAGTTGAAGGGCCGTCCTGCGGACCTTCGTGGCGGAGGTGCGGGCAACCCGTAGAGCCCGCAAGGACTCGACTGCGCCGTCGCGGTGTTTAGGGGCACTGGTACGCTCCCCGGCCAGCACCGCCCTGGCGGCGGTCTCGGAACCCAGGGTATCGCTCTTGACGCGCAAGCGGCGCACCCTGCGATCCGGGCGCACGATCTCGACCACCCTCGTGCCTTCGGCGAGCAGGAAGCGCGTCAGTCCGGCGCCGTAGTTGCCCGTGCCTTCCACGCCGACGGACGAAATGTCGCCGAACGAACCCATCCAACACAGCAGATCGGCATGACCGGCGAGCCCTGCTGGG
>JACDGB010000322.1 GCA_013815485.1 Rubrobacter sp. | reverse complement strand
GTGATGGAGAGGGTGCATGGCCGTCAAGAGTAAAAAAACCCGGGCCGTGAAGGATCAGCAGAGCGTGGCCCACAGCTTCGAGCACGCTTACCAGGGCATCATCTACGCCTTGCGTACCCAACGCAACATGCGTATTCACGCCATCGTGGCGGTGCTGGTTTTGGTCGCGAGCCTGCTCGTGAGCGTGAGCGCGTTGGAACTCGCGGCGCTCGTCCTGACCATAATGATCGTGTTCGTCACCGAGATGCTCAATACGGCGCTGGAGTTCGCGGTGGACCTCGTCACGAAGGAGTACCATCCACTGGCGAAGCTGGCGAAGGACGTCTCGGCTGGAGCCGTACTTGTTTCGAGTGTCGGGGCGGTGCTGGTCGGATACCTGATCCTGGCTGACGATCTGGGACCGCTCTCGCTTGAGACCTTGCAGAGCATCCGCCGCTGGCCGGGGCACCTCACGCTCGTCTCTCTGGTGCTCGTGATGATCGTGGTTCTCCTCGTCAAGGCGCTGACCCGTTCCCCGAACTCTTTCCACGGCGGCATGCCATCGGGACACGCGGCGGTCTCCTTCGCCGGATGGGTCGCGGCGAGCTTCCTGGCCGCCGGTGCGCCCTACGGTGGACTCATCTCGATCATCGCTCTCCTGTTGGCGCTGCTCGTCTGCCAGAGCCGGGTGGAGAGCGGGACCCACGGCATCTATCAGGTAGTCATGGGGGCCGTGGTCGGGGCTCTCATCTCCGTAGCCGTCTTCCAACTCGCGTGAAAGGAGCGAAGATGGATCTCGCAACCGTGATGAAAGCAGCCCGCGAAGCGGCCCAAAATGCGTATGCGCCATACAGTGGCTTCCGCGTGGGCGCGGCCATACTGACCGAGGGCGGAACGTTGCGCGCCGGTTGCAACGTAGAGAACGCTTCATACGGCCTTGGCATCTGCGCCGAACGCAGCGCCGCCGTTGCGATGGCCCTCGCCGACCCGGAGGACCGAAAGATCAGGCTCGTCGCAGTCGCCAGCCCGAACGCCGCGCCTTGCTTTCCGTGTGGAGCCTGCCGCCAGGTCCTGCGCGAGTTCGGCTGCAAGGGGGTCGTGCTGGAGGACCCCGCGGAGGCTTCTGGCTTGCGCCATTATCCGTTCGAGGCGTTGCTCCCGCACTCCTTCGGCCCGGAGCATCTGTGAGCGGAGCGAGGCTCGGCGATGCTGGCGAGAACGGTCTGCGGAGCGGTTTTATAGCGGTCGTCGGCCGACCCAACGTGGGCAAGTCAACCCTCGTCAACCGGTTGGTTGGGACGAAGGTTTCGATCACCTCGCCCCGGCCACAGACGACCCGTGGTCCCATCCGGGGCGTCCGCAACGGACCCGGCTATCAGGCGGTCTTCGTGGACACCCCAGGCTCGCAGAAGCCCCGCGACACCCTGCGCGCCCGGATGCAACAGCAAGTCCTCGACAGTCTTTCGGAGTCCGACGTGATCCTCTTCCTCCTCGACGCCTCGCAAGCCGCCGAAGTCGGTCGGGGCGACCGCTACGTGGCCCAACTAGTGGCGAAGACCGAAACACCCTCCATAGCCTGCGTGAACAAGGTGGATCTCCTGTCCCGGCAAGATGACGCGCTTCCCATAATCGAGTCCGTGCGCGGGCTCGCGGACTGGACGGACGTTTTCCTGTTGAGCGCGACGGACGGACTGAACGTCGAGCCGCTGATGGACGCCGTGGCTGAACTGTTGCCGCCCGGCCCGCGGTTCTTCCCCGAGGGCGCGGTCTCGGATTACCCCGAAACCCTGATTCTGGGCGAGTATATCCGCGAGAAGGCGTTGAATGCGCTGCGGGAAGAGGTTCCTCACGCGATCGCGGTCAGTATCGAAGAAGTCGAGCGTAAGAAGAACGTGACCGTTGTCTACGCCGCCATCCATGTAGAGCGGAGTACCCAGCGCATGATCGTGCTCGGCAAGAACGGCAAGACCATCAAACACATCGGCACCCAAGCCCGACGCGATGTGGAACGCCTGCTCGGGACTAGAATTTACCTCGACTTGAAGGTGAGGGTTACGCCCGGATGGAGGAGTGATCCGAGGTTTCTGGAGCGGCTGGGATTATAATGGGAGGGACGCCGGGAACACACCTGGTTCGAGGCGGAGACGTGCGGGAAGGACGGCGGGAGTTGGGCATGAGGGTGCGGGAGTTTGCGAAGATGGTGGATCATACCTTGCTCAAGCCAGACGCCACAGAGAAGGATTTCCGGCGTCTGTGTGGGGAGGCGGCGGAACATCACTTCGCGGCTGTGTGCGTGCCGCCGTGCTTCGCGCGGCTCTGCGCCGGGGAGCTTCGCGGAACGGACGTGAAGGTTGCGACGGTGATCTCCTTCCCTTTCGGCAACGACACGACAGCGGTAAAGGCGATGGCGGTGCGGGACGCTATCTCCAGCGGCGCATCGGAGCTCGACGTGGTGATGAACGTCTCCAGGTTTCTCTCGGGCGATTTCTCCTTCGTGGCCGAGGAGCTTTCCAGCGTCACGCAGGAAGTTGGGGTAGTCGCCATGAACAACGGCCTCAACGACGCAGTGGTCAAGGTAATCATCGAGACGGCCTATCTCACGGACGAAATGAAGCGGCTGGCGGTCCAGATCATAGCCTCAAGCGACGCGGATTTCGTGAAGACCTCGACGGGCTTCGCGCCAACTGGAGCAACCGCCCACGACGTGGCCCTGTTGCGGAAAGAGGCGCCGGAGGGCATTGCGGTGAAGGCGTCCGGCGGCATTCGGACTTTGGAGGATGCCATGGAGCTGGTGAACGCGGGAGCATCCCGGCTCGGCATGAGCGCCAGCGTCTCCATAATGGAAGAGGCGGGGAATGGCGGTCTACAAGAGTAAGGGAATAGTTCTCCGGTCCATCCGCTACGGCGAGGCCGACCGCATCCTCGACCTGTACACACAGGATATCGGCCTCGTCTCGGCTATCGCCAAGGGCATCCGGCGCACGAAGTCCCGTTTCGGGGCCCGCCTCGAACCGCTCTCCTGCGTGGACTTCATCGCCTACCAGGGCCGCACCCTGCATACCGTGACCCAGGCCGAAGTGCTGCGGAGTTTCCACAGCGTCCGCGAGAGCCTCGCCCGTTTCGAAGTGGCGGCCGGGATGGTCCGGTTTGTGCGCGCCCTCTCCGGCGGTGATGAGGCCGACCGGCGCATCTTCAACCTGCTCTACCACGGCCTCGATTCCCTCGAAAATCGGGATGTCGGCTTCGGGGCGGTCGAGGCGGCATTCGGCTTGAAACTCTCGATGCTCGCTGGCTACGCCCCGCAATTCGATGCTTGCATTGGCTGCGATACCATGCCGGATGACACGGAAGGCCGACTGTATTTCGCCCCCAGTCTGGGCGGTGTCCTC
>JACDGB010000049.1 GCA_013815485.1 Rubrobacter sp. | reverse complement strand
CTTGGAGAGTGCGTCGAGAAATATCTCAAAGCATCCGTCGTCCATCCCAGTCAGGTACATGCAGAGTAGCTCTCCGCCCACGGGCTCCAGCGGCCGCGTACAGACATGTCCGTTCATAGGTGCGCCTCACGACATGGGCGGGCGGAACCCCTTGAACCCCTTGGTACAGTAGCGTCTGTGATGACAGTTGATCAGCCCGAAGCGCGCCTCGTCGAAGACTTTCATGGTTTCGGTCTGGCCTTCGCAGGGTATTGCAACGCCTGTATTCTGGCGATTGCGAGGGAGGAGGAATGTCACTATGGACAAGCTGAAGAAAGAGGCTGAGAAGGCCGTGAAGGGCGGCAAGGGCGGCAAGGGCGACAAGAAGGGCGGTAAGAAAGGCTCGGCTGGGCCCGAGCAGAAGGCCAAGAGCGCGGCGAAGAAGTTTCTCAAGTAGCGTACCCGCGTTCAAGCTCCGGTGGCCGCGCTGTCTTGCGTCTAGCAGGCGCGGCGCCAGGGGCCAAGATTTCTTTTTTTCAGGATGGCGTCGAAGTTCAGCGTCCCGGCTTTGGGACAGAACCTTCGTTTGGTCATCCCGGTGTCCGTATACTCGGCGGCCAGCACGGCCTTGCCCTGCTCTACAAACGGACTCATTTTTCCGCACCACCGTCCATCGAAGCAATCTTCGGTGATCGCAAAGTCGTAGTAGGGTAGCAGGTCTTTTACCTGAGCCTCGTTGTTCTTCATGGCGATGGAGAGTCCGCGCTGGTGGGCCTCATCGGCGAGCCACTTGTTGTAGCGAAGCTGGTCGGCGTAGGTTAGCGGGAAGCCTGTTTTGTTGGCGTAGCCGTCCATGTTATCCGGCTCGATGGCGTCGAAGCCCTTCGCGGCGCACATATCCATGCGGGACTGCATGATCGGGCCGAGCAAGTCAATGCGGCGGATGTCGAGCCACTTCTCTCCGGGCCAGCCGTAGTATTTGTTGCCGAGCACTCTTTTGGGGAACTGGCCCTTGTCCGGACGCCAGTTCTCCCAACTCCCCACGCTGACGTAGCAGACGGCCCGGCTGCCTTTGCCGTGCAGCCGGTCCACGATGGCCTTGCTGTTATCGAAGCCGTCTATGTCGTATACGTCAACGTCGAAGGAAGCGTCCAACTTGCCGCCGCCGAGTTGCCACTGCCAGGTGACGCCGAGAGCGGGACGCCATATCTCCGACGACGCCTCCATTGTCCGGGCTGACGAGGAGCTTGCGGAGATCCCGAAACAGGCGAGGGCCGTCGCCAATACCATGACCTTCGCAATACTTTTCATCCTCGTTCTCCTTCTGCCAGATGATGGCGGACAGCGGGTCCCGAAGCCGGGACCGTGACACACGCTTGTTCTGCCCCTTTCGTAGAGACGTAGACACAAGAAGCCGCTCGTTCTCACGAGAGATGGTAGATCAGCCAAAGGCATTGCGCGGATTGTTCATGGATACGGTAGGATGAGATGGTCTCGCGAGGAACCGGAAAGGGAGGTAAGCATCGTGGCGCTGGCCTTTTCGCAGTCGGAGGTTGCCGCGGATCAGACGCGGCTCGATCGCCTGATAATCGGTATCTACTTCGTGTTCGTGCTTTGCATAGGCGCGGTTCTCAGGAAGATAATAAAAGCTTCCAACGATTACCTCATGGCCGGATAGTCGGTGACGGGGCTCGGGTTCGTTGGGGCGTTGGAGATCATGGGCATGGGCGCGGCGCGATACGGCAACATAATCCTCTGGTGGGGTCTCATTGCGGTCGTCTTCGGGTACGTCATTCTGGGGATGAGCCTCGCCCCCGCGCTGCTCGCAGCGGGAAGGGTGACGGATCCACTTGCGAAAAGAGCATGAGACCAAAGACGACGGACGCTACATCATCTTCTACGACTTCGAGGACGAACAGGGGGAGGATGGATCCGGAATCGGGGCGAAGAATTGAGTCGGCCGCGGGAGGGCGCAAAGTGAAAACACGACCTCCGATTCCCGATCTCATGGCTCACGGCCAGAAACAGAGGCGAAGTCATCAAGCGGGCCTCGCATGAACCAACTCCGGTGGGACCCGAACCTCCGCGAGTGGGTCGCCTACGCCACCCACCGTCAGGACCGCACGTTCTTGCCTCCGGCGGAATACTGCCCCCTTTGCCCCACGAAGCCCGGCGGGTTCCCCACCGAGGTTCCCCGCGAACACTACGACATCGTCGTCTTCGAGAACAAGTTCCCTTCCTTCTCGCCAGATGCCGCCGAGCCAGATGAGGCTGGCTCTAGCCTCGCCCCGACGGCTCCGGGGCGCGGAGTGTGCGAAGTCGTCCTCTACTCAGACGACCACGACGCCACGCTCGCAGGTCTCAGCGAACGCTGCATCCGCAACCTGATCGAAGTGTGGGCCGACCGCTACATGGAGCTGGGCGCCCTCGACTTCGTGGATTACGTGTTCATCTTCGAGAACAAGGGCGAGGCCATCGGGGTGACGCTGCGCCACCCGCACGGCCAGATCTACGCTTACCCATTCATCCCCCCGCGCCCGAAGAGAGAACTCGAATCGGCCAGGGAGTACAGGGAAGATCATGGCGGATGTCTGCACTGTGACCTGCTCTCCGGGGAGTTCTCCGATGGACGCCGATTGGTGGAGAAGGGCGAACACTTCGCCGCCTTCGTCCCTTTTTATGCAAGATTTCCTTACGAAGTCCACCTCTACGCGCACCGGTGCATGCCGTGTATCGCGGATCTGAATGGCGATGAGCGCCGGGATCTAGCCCGCGTACTCAAACGGGTACTCGCCGTTTACGATGTGCTCTTCGACAAGTCCTTGCCGTACATGATGGTCATGCACCAGGCACCGACGGATGGGAAAGACCACGAGGGAGTCGCGCATTTCCACATCGAGTTCTACCCGGTCAACCGCACGGCTGAGAAGCTCAAGTACCTGGCCGGAAGCGAGACCGGGGCCGGGGTGTTTGTGGTGGACGATTTGCCAGAGGCCACGGCACAGAAGCTCCGTGAAGCCGCCGTGAGAACGAGCACGTAAGCCATGCGGGAGACGGAGCGCCGGGCGGTGGAGGCGTACACCGACCGGCTCGGACAGGAGCCCGAGATAGTCGCCAGCGCGCCGGGGCGGGTGAATCTGATCGGGGAGCACACCGACTACAACGGCGGGTTCGTGCTGCCGTGCGCCGTGGACCGCCGCGTTGCCGTCGCCGCCGGGCAGGGAGGCGACGAACTTTTCTCCGAGAACTTCGGCCCGAGCCGCCGCTCCGAAGCGCATGACGGTTCCTGGGCCGACTACCCTCGCGGCGTCGTCTGGGCTTTCGAGGGGTCGGGAAACGAGATCGGCGCCTTTCGGGCCGCCTTCGCCGGGGACGTGCCACCGGGCGCCGGGCTCTCCTCCAGCGCCGCCATCGAGGCGGCGACCGCGCTCGCGCTGGGCAGGCTCTTTGGGATCGAACTTTCCAGGAAAGACTTCGCTCTCCTGTGCCAACGGGCGGAGAACGAGTACGTCGGGGTGCCGTCCGGCATCATGGACCAGTACGCCTCACTCCTGTGCGAGGCGGGGGCGGCATTGCTCGTGGACTGCCGCTCGCTGGAGGCCGAGAGCGTCCCGCTCGACCTTGCGAGCGAGGGTCTAACCCTCCTCGTCTGCGACACCGGCGTGGAGCGTGGCCTCGCCGATACCGGCTACGCCGAGCGCCGCGAGCAGTGCGAGAGCGCGGCCAGGACACTCGGCGTGGAAGAGTTGCGGGACGCGGACGAAGGAGACCTCGACCGTCTCTCCGGCGTCGAGCTTCGCCGCGCCCGTCACATCATCACCGAGAATGCTCGTGTACTCGAGGCAGTACGGACGTTGCGAGAGGACGACTTCGCCGCTTTTGGCCGCCTGATGTATGAATCCCACCGCTCCATGCGCGAGGACTTCGAGATCTCCATCCCCGAGCTCGACACTTTCGTGGAGGTTGCGAAAGAGGCTGAAGCTCCGGGCGCTCGTCTCACCGGCGCCGGCTTCGGCGGCTGCGCCATCGCCATCGTGGACGCGGGCGATGTAGAGGACCTCTCCGAAAGCGTCCGCCAGAACTTTGCGCGGCGCGGCTTCCGGGAACCAGAATTCTACGAATTCTTTCCGGCAGCCGGGGCGGAGGTGGTGACGAGCCACGATGGAAGGAAGCGCGCATGACGATGGAGACCACGTATCGGGGCTGCGCTTTCATGTGGGCCGGTGAATGGACGCCTGACGCGGAATCCGGATGAAGAGTTCGTGGCTTTCGTTTTCGCGAGGTGGGAGTCGAAAAGAGCTTGAGGTCCGCATGGCGAACGCAGAAGGGGTCAACTGGATCTCCTATGATGTGGTGGAGGCGGCGTTCATCTAGGCGTGCCGGCGAAGTCCTCAACGTGGACGGCGGGTTCGAGTACGCTTATCCTGGAGAGTAGTTCACGGACAGGAGGTTGGTTGATCCGGAATCCAGACGAAGAGTTCCATAGGTTGCGGGAGCCGGAGGGCCGGATCCCACGCCGGATGGCCGCGTCGGGACTCGTGGTCGGGAACGTCAGTGCCCCGTACAGCAATGTCCTCGTCATGCCGACCGGACTCGACCACGCGAAGATGGCGCCCGAAGACGTGGCCCTCGTTGACCTCGACGACCCTTTCGCCCCATTTAGCGAGGCCCTGACGTACACCCCCATCTACCGCGCCCGGAGATCCGGCGAGCCCGTAATCCTGATGCCGGAGCAGATGTTTGAGGCGCCGGCCAGAATCACGGACCACGGCCAGCCTAAAATCGTCTCGGACGCGGCCCGTTGATGGACCTCTGGCGAAAGCGGGCTCTGAGGCTGGTCGAAGGCACCGAGGCCTCTTTCGACCGGGTGAAGCTCTTCCTGAAGGTGCGTCACGGGCTGCTTGGCCCTGTTTACATCATGCCATATCGGGGGCATGGCATTCCTGGGGAGGTGCGCGTGGTGGGCCGCGTGCTCGAGGAGCAGATGATCTTCGAGCCATCCATCCACGATAGCCGATTGCGGAATCTTCGGGCGATGACCCGCCGGTTCCTGAGCGCCGAAGTGCCCGGTGCCCGCGTGCGGGTGAGTTTTGGGGGCGCCGGGCGCGTGGTGGTAGCCAACGACGAGGGCTTCTTCGAGGCGCGCATCGAACCTCGGGAGCCCGCGCCAGGAGACAAGGAATGGCACGATGTAGACTTGGAACTGCTTTGGCCGAAGGCCAAAGATCAGGACGAGGTCAAAACGACGGGACGGTTCATGGTTCCGGCGCGGGGTCAGGGGGGAGCGTCGTTCGGCGTCATCAGCGACATAGACGACACCATACTCCGCAGCGAGGTCACGAGCCTCTTGACGATGCTGCGACTGCTCCTGTTCTCCAACGCGCACACCCGCCTGCCCTTCGAGGGCGTGGCCGCTTTTTATCGAGCGTTGCGCTCGGGGTCGGGACGCGAGAGAAACCCGATCTTCTACGTCTCCACCGGCCCGTGGAACCTCTACGATTTGCTTGAGGATTTTCTGGAGTTACAGGGCATCCCCGCCGGCCCCATCTTCTTGAGAGATTGGGGAGGACTCAAGGACGTGCTGCGCGGCATGGACCACCAGCGGCACAAGCTCGGGGTGATACGTGATCTCATGGACGCGCACGCTGATCTCTCCTTCGTGCTCGTCGGTGACTCCGGCCAGGAAGACGCGGAAGCCTACGCCCAGATCACGAAAGAGTACCCGGAACGTATCCTCGCCGTCTACATCCGGGACGTAAAACGCGAGGGAAGGTCCGGGATCGTTCGGAAGATCGCGGAAGAAGTGCGCGCCCTCGGCGTGCCGATGCTGCTCGTGGACGATACAGTCGAGGCGGCCGAACACGCGGCGTCCACCGGCCTCATAGACGCCGCGGCTCTGCCAGCGGTTCGTGAAGGCAAGAAGGCGGATGCGCGAGCCGCGCTGTTGCCGTGGGAGACTACTTGATGGTGGTTCGTAGTGAGCGTTCCGCGAACCGCCGGGAGTCGGAAATGACATGACTATCGCTGTTCGTGAACACTGATGTGAGGGCGGGCGTGAAGATCTCACCGGAAGTAGAGGATGCGCTCCGGCGTGGCGGGCCGGTCGTCGCGCTGGAATCTACCCTGATCTCACACGGCCTGCCTCATCCGAATAACCTGGACCTGGCCCGCGAGGCAGAGGATATAGTTCGCCAGGAACGCGCTGTCCCGGCCACCATCGCGGTGATCGAGGGCCTGCCAAAAGCCGGACTCGACGCGGCGGATCTGGAGTTGCTGGCCTCCGGAGGCGTCCCAAAGCTCTCGGTGAGGGATTTGCCGTTCGCGGTAGCGAAGGGCTGCCACGGGGCCACGACGGTCGCGGCGACTGCCCACCTGGCGGCCCGCGCCGGGATATCGCTCTTCGCCACGGGGGGTATCGGAGGTGTCCACAGGGGGGCGCGCGATTCCTGGGACGTCTCGGCGGACCTCGCGGCCCTCGCCCGGACGCCGGTGGCCGTCGTATGCTCCGGCGTCAAGTCCATCCTGGACGTACCCGCCACGCTGGAGCAACTCGAGACCCTCGGCGTCCCGGTGGCAGGTTTTCGCGCCCGGTGTTTCCCTGGCTTCTACCTCACGGACTCGGGCAGCCCGCTGGACTGGAGCGTCGAGAGCGAGGAAGAGGCCGCCCGGCTCGTCGCTGCTGTCCGGTCCATCGGTCAGGAAGGATGTGGGCTCGTCATAGCTAACCCGATCCCCGAGGCGGAGCAACTGGACCCGGATCTCCACGACCGCGCGCTCGCGGATGCGCTCGGAGAACTGGAACGCTGCGGCGTCAAGGGGAAGGACGTCACGCCGTTCCTGCTGGAGCGTTTCCGGGAGACGACGGGCGGCGAGAGCCTGCGGGTGAACGAGCGGATCGTCCTCAACAACGCACGGCTGGCGGCTCGCATCGCCATTGCCTTGTCGACAATACACGAGCGTTGATCGAAACATCTTCGGTCGTGGTGATCGGGGACCTCCTCCTCGACGTGCTGGCCGAAGTCGGGGGACCTATCGCCCGCGGCACCGACACCCGCGCGGCCATCAGCGTCCGGGCCGGGGGTTCTAGCGCGAACGTGGCCGTCTGGCTCGCCCGGCTCGGCGTCGAGACGCACTTCGTGGGGAAGATCGGGCGGGATGTCATCGGACGTTCCCTGACGGAAGAACTGGAGGGCGAGGGCGTGATCCCACGTCTTGCGGAGGACCCTTCCGCGCCGACTGGAAAGGTCGTCGTTCTCGTGGACGAAGCCGGGGAGCGGACCATGATCACCGACCGCGCCGCCAGCCAACGCCTGCGCCCCGAAGACATGCCCGATAACCTCTTCCAAAGCGGACGCCACCTCCACCTCTCCGGCTATGGCTTCTCCCACCCTGATTCCCGCAAGACCGTCATCGAAGCCATGAACCGAGCCTGTGATAAGAACATGACGGTCTCCGTGGACCCATCATCCGTCGCCGTCCTGAAAGAGATCGGCGCTGAACAGTTCTTGAAATGGACCTCCGGCGCCGCCCTAATCTTCCCGAACCTGGAAGAAGGCGCGTTGCTCGCGGGCGTCACAGACCCGGAGTCCATCGTCGAGACACTTCGAGAAAACTACTCCGGCGTCGCGCTCAAGCTGGGCGCGGATGGCGCGGCGTACGCAGGAGAGGACGAACCGTTCTTGCGCCTCCCGGCGGTTCCGGCGCGGG
This sequence comes from Rubrobacter sp., assembly GCA_013815485.1. Lineage (GTDB taxonomy): Bacteria > Actinomycetota > Rubrobacteria > Rubrobacterales > Rubrobacteraceae > JACDGB01. Next base: position 1,218 of record JACDGB010000049.1, on the reverse strand, counting down.
TGGTTGACACGACGGGGGCCGGCGATGCGTTCTGCGCCGCGTTCCTCGCCTCGTGGCTCTTGGATGACGCTACTGGCACTTCTTTGCGACGTGGATTGGAGCAGGCGTCGCGGGTCGTGAGGAAGATCGGCGGCCGGTAAGTTCGAGCCATCTTAGTTTGTTCAGGGGGTGTTCTTCCCGCGCCGGACGGCGATGGTGACGACCGCGGAGCAGACGGCAACCGCCGAGAAGACGAGGAACGCCCAGATGTATTCGGGGGCGCGTTGTCCGAGGAATGAGTAGACGAGGGTCTGCGGGACGATGCCGAGGGCCGAGGCCAGGATGAAGCTGCGGAACCCCATCTGGGTGAGACCGGCGGCGTAGGAGACGATGTCGAAGGAGACGCCGGGCACGAGCCGGGCCAGGAACACGGCATACAGTCCCCACCGGGCGAACCAGCGGTCGGCGGATTCCAGGCCGGCCTTGCCGATCAGGGCCTCCACCGGGACCCTCCCGAGGGAACGGGAGATCCAGAAGCACGCAGCAGCCGCCAGCGCGTGCCCAAACACGCTCAACGCCCAGCCCCACAACACCCCGAACGCCAGCCCGTTGGCGAAGGTGATGAGGAACGAGGGCAGCGGCGCCGCCAGAGCCTGCAATACCATCAAAAGGCTCGACGCCACGGGCGCCCACGCTCCGAACGATAGGATGTACTCCCGCAACCCCGCCACGTCCCCGCGCCCCAGGATGCCAAGTGCCCGGTTCACCTCGATCCGGAACTCTGCCCATAGCAGATACAGCAGCCCGAACGCCGCCGCGACGCACAGGATGAGACCGGCCTGGACCCACCGCGCCGTTCTAGTATCTGGATGGACGAGGGGCGCGCTCAGGTGCCTTCCTAATCTTTCCTGCCGGACAACTCTTCGACCAGGGAGAGGAGCGCCGAGTGGTCCCAGCCGCCGCGTCCTTTCGTCTCCAGTGCCCCAAGCATCTGGTCTACCATCGCCGTAGTCGGCAAAGCCACCCCGTACTGCCTCGCCGCCGCCAGCGCGATACCCAAGTCCTTGCGATGGAACTCCACTTTCCCGCCCGGCTCGAAGTCACGCTCCAGGAAGTTTCTCCGCTTGACCTCCATCACCCTGTTGTTAGCCGATCCAGCAGAGAGAACGTCCAGGATCATCGCCGGGGCAACGCCCGCTTTCGAGCCAAGCGCCAGCGCCTCAGATACCGCCTCGATGG
>JACDGB010000048.1 GCA_013815485.1 Rubrobacter sp. | reverse complement strand
GTCCATGTTCACGAGCAGGTTGGAAGTGTCCACCCCGAGGGCCTTGACCTTCTGGATTGTGAACAGCGTCATCCCGATGTTGCGCATCAAGATCTTCATGGCCGGCTCGCTGTTCTTGTGCTCCAGGAAGACCTTGACGCCCCGCTCGTTGGCGTGATCCGTTAGCTCGGCGACGCCCTCGGTAAAGGCGCGCCAGGCTTCGGCGTAGGGACGCTGGAAGGCGTAGTTGTAGCCTTCGGCACCGGGCCAGATGATGAAGCTGGCCCCGATCTCTCCCGCAAGGTCAATGCCGCGCTTGAGCGTATCCACACCCTGACGGCGAAGCCTGTCATCCGGGTTGATGAGGGCACCCTTGCCGTAGGTCGGGTCGGGGTGAAGACCGGCTGCTATGACGGGCAGGTCCATGCCATGCTCCGAGAGGACGGAGAGTGTCTCTTGCGCGTTCTCTTCGTTGACTTCGCCGGGGTAGTGGTATTCCAGTCCGTCCAGGATATCGTGGAGTCCTTCGCAGACGCGGCGGGTCTTCTCGGCCATTGGTTCATCGGTGACCTCGGAGTGGTATCCGGGCGGCACGAAGCGGGTGACGGCTGGGCCGAACGCCCACACGCCCACCGAGTTCTTGATCATTTAAGCCCTCCTTATAAGAGGTTCGCCGTATCCTTTATGCGGCTATTGACTTCTTGCGCAGGTCGGACTCTATCTGCTCCAGGCTACGTCCTTTGGTCTCGGTCACCAGGGACCGGACGAAGACGAAGGCGGCGACCCCGATCAGGGCGTACCCCAGGAACGTGACGCCCGCGCCGATCGTGGCGAGCAAGAGGGGGAATGTCTGGGAGACGATGAAGTTCGCGCCCCAGTGCAGGAAGATCGCAGCGCCCATCGCGGAACCCCGGATCTTGAGCGGCAGGACCTCCGGTAACATCACCCAGACCGTTGGACCCCAGGTGGCGGCGAAGGAGGTGATGAATACCGCCAGGCAAACGAGCGTTATGATCGCCACCGGATCAGAGGGGTTTGTTGGCTGAGGCAGCAACAGCGAAGAGAGTCCGAGAACGGTCAGGGTCAGCACCATGCCGACGAGCCCGCCCAGCAGCAGCGGCTTGCGCCCGACGCGGTCTATGAGCCTGATGGCGAGCAGGGTCATAAGCACGTTCAGGACCCCGATCCCGACGTTGGCGTAGATGGCCGACGCGGCACTGTAGCCTACGTTCGTGAGGGTGGTGGGTGCGTAGTAGATGATGGTGTTGATGCCTATTATCTGCTGGAAGACGGCGAGACCGATAGCCACTATCAAGGCGGGCCTCACCCATGAGGAGCGCAGCTCGCTCAGACCGCCCTCTTCATCGCTCTCGACTTCCTTTATCTCGCGTAGCTCGCGCTCCGCTGCCTCGTCGTCGCGGGTCCGGCGCAGTACGTCCCGCGCCTCTTCGTCTCTGTCCCGGCTCACGAGCCAGCGCGGCGTCTCCGGCATGAAGTACATTCCGATAAGAAGAACGACTGAGGGGATCACGGCCAGACCGAGCATGAGGCGCCAGGCTCCGGAGGAGGCCAGCAGGGCATTCACTATGTAGGCCACCAGTATCCCGACGACGATCATGAGCTGGTTGAGGGAGGAGATGGCGCCCCGTATCTCCGTTGGCGCTATCTCCGAGAGGTAGAGCGGCACGATGAGGGCCGCCGCCCCGACCGCGAGACCCAGCACCACCCGGAAGATGACCAGCACGGCGACGGTCGGGGCGAGGGCCGCGCCGATGGCGCCGATGGAGAAGGTGATAGCGGCCATGATGATGAGGTTTCTACGTCCCAGGCGATCGGAGAGTGGACCGGCGGTGCCCGCGCCGGCCATCGCGCCGAGCAAGAGCGAACTAACGATCAAACCATCCAGGAACGCATTGGTATCGAGGTCTTCCCCTATAAAGAGGATGGCCCCCGAAATGACGCCCGTGTCGTACCCGAAGAGCATTCCTCCCAGGGCGCCGAAGAAGTAGACGATGGCATTGGTGTTGTTCCCAGACGATGCGGAAGCCGATTGTGACACGCTTTGTTCCCCTTCCTGGACCGTGTTTCGCCGTGTATACTCCGATCTCGGGATTTAAATGATCCTCCCGGCAAGCGCTCGTGGACAGGTGCATCCGGGCCGGGGCAAAGTCCGCGCTAGCACTCCGCTTTGTACAGATACTTCGAGATATCCGGCTTCTCGTAGTTGTCGCGGGTGACGATGGAGAGGCCGGTCTTGACCTCTTTCTTCGATGGCTTCTCGTTGGAGTCCAGGTAATCAGCGGCCATCTGCACCGCGATACTTCCGATGTCTGAAGGATGCTGGGCGACGAGCGCGTCCACCGCCTCCTCCCGCAGGTCTTTGATCTGGGTGGGGCCAGCGTCGAAGCCCACGATCTTGATATTCCCTTGCTCGCCCGCCTGTCGCACGCCTGTCGCTGCGCCCTGGACGGAGAAGATGTTGGCCCCGAAAATTCCTGCCAGATCCGGATTGGACTGAATGGTGGCGTTGGCGATCTGGGCCGCCCGGTTCGGGTCGTCCTCGCAGAACTCCGTCCCCAGATACTCGATGTCAGGATATTCCTTCAGCCCCTGCTCGAAACCCTGCTGGCGCTGGTCCGTCGTCGAGATCCCCGGCTTGACGCTGATGCAAAAGACCTTGCCCTCCTCGCCAATAGCGCCGGCCAGAGCCTGGGCAGCCTTCCTCCCACCCTCCAGGTTGTCCGAGGAGATGTTCGCCAGCGCGATGTCCTCCTCGATAAAAGTGTCAACCGTGAAGACCGCGATGTCCTGGTTTATGGCGCTCTGGATAGGTCCGATCATCGCCACCTTGTCCGTCGGGGCGATGAGGATGGCGTCCGGGCTGGCCTGGACGGCGGCGTTGAGGATGGGTGTCTGCTCCGCGGCTGAGAACTCCGGCGGTCCCTGAACGTCGAGCTCCACCCCAAGCTCCTGCGCCTTCGCCTGCGCCCCGCACTCCATCGAGATGTAGAACTCATCCCCACGGACGCCCTGAATCAAGGTGATCCGGTAGCCCTCGCTGCTCCCGCCTCCACCGCTGCCACAGCCCCCGAGCATGGAGACCCCGATCCCCGCCACCGTCAGCCCCAGAAAGTCCCGGCGAGTAATCCTGCGTGGGACCCACATTCCCTCGTTCATCCCTGCCCCTTTCTCCGGAGGTTTCATTACATCCGTTCCTCGGCGCTGCGGCGGCGCTGGTCTATGAAGACGGCGAGGATGAGAACCGCGCCTATCGCCACCTGCTGCCAGAACGCCTGGACGCCCTGTATCACGAAGCCGTTACGCAGGACCGCCGGTATGAAAGTCCCCACCACCGAGCCCACTATCGTGCCGATGCCCCCGAAGAGGCTCGTTCCTCCGATAACGACCGCCGAGATCGCCGCCAGGTTATCCGCGTCGTGCGCGCTCACCGAGGCCGTGTTGAAGCGGGCCAGGTCCACGATGCCAGCAAGCCCCGAGAGGAAGCCGCTCAGGGCGTAGACCTTCAGGAGGTGACGGTCCACGTTGATGCCAGCGCGCCTCGCGGCGTCCACGTTCGAGCCGATGGCGAACGTGTAGCGTCCGAAGCTCGTCCGGTGCAAAGCCAGCCACGCGACGATAACGACCAACAGCGTGATCAGTACCGGCACCGGCAGGAAGCCGAATAGGTCTCGCTCCCCGATCTGGGACTGTATCGCCGTCGGCACGTACGGCACGTTGGTTCCGCCGGAGAGGATCTGGGCCGTCCCCAATGCGATTCCAAGCGTCCCGAGCGTGACGATGAAAGGCGGCATCCTGAGCCGCGTAATGAGGAACCCGTTCCCCAGCCCACAGAGCAGCCCGGCCAGGAGCCCCGCCGCTATTCCCGCCGGGATGCCGATGCCCTGGGTGGGAAACTGGTAGTTCTGCACTTGCTGCTCGGTGCCGGAGAGGGCCACCATCACCTGCGCCGCGACCACCGAGGAGAGCACGAGCACCGCCCCGACCGAGAGGTCTATTCCGGCCGTGATGATGACGAACGTCATGCCGACGGCGAGGAGTAGCAGCACCGAGGCGTCCACGGTGATGTTCACAAAGTTCTCCGGGTTGAAGAACGCCGTGCCGTTGATGATCGTGAACACGACGACGAGCCCGACGAGGATGCCGAAGATCAAAGCCGGACCCAGCCCGGTCAGGACGCCGCGGATGCCGCCGCCCCCGTTCCCCTCCTGGCTCGGGGTTTCGGACATCAGGCGGCCTCCCCGTTGCCGCTGGCAGAGCCCGTCATTGCGGCCACGGCATCGTCGGTGGTGGCGGTGGCGGGGTCTAGTTCGGCGACCATCTCACCGAGGCGGAGAACGGAGATCCTGTCCGCCACCTCGAAGACGTGCGGCATGTTGTGGCTGATGAATACCACCGGAATTCCTGTATCGCGGACCCTTCGGATAAGGTCCAGGACCATCTCCACCTGCGCCACGCCCAGCGCCGCCGTGGGCTCGTCCATGATGACGACCTTGCTGGCCCACATCACCGCCCGGGCGACCGCCACCCCCTGACGCTGCCCGCCCGATAAAGTACTCAAGGGCTTCTCCAGGCTGCTCAGGCGCACGCGAAGGTCCGTGAGCTGGTCCTCAGTCTCGCGGCGCATACGTCCCCCGTCCAGGAAGCCGAGGCGGCCCAAAATTCCGGCCCGCCGGTGTTCCCTTCCCAGGAAGATGTTCGAGACGGCGTCCAGTTGCGGCGCCACGGCGAGATCCTGATAGACGGTCTCGATGCCGCGTTCGCGGGCCTCGTGGGGAGTAGCGAACCGCACCCGCTTCTCCTCGAAGAAGATCTCCCCCGAGTCAGGACGCAAAACGCCGGTTAGGACGTTGATCAGGGTCGATTTCCCCGCCCCGTTGTCCCCGATGAGCGCGACGACCTCGCCCGGACGCACCTCGAAGTCCACGCTCTCCAGCACCCGAACCGCCCCGAAGGACTTGTCTATCCCGCGCGCCCGCAAAACCGGCTCGCCGCCAGGAAGATCCCTCGCCTTCTCCACCCTCGCCTCCTCCCCGGAACATGATTCCCACCACAGCATAGAACATCCCGGACCTCCGGGCTCATGGGATGTTTCTCCCGGCCCGCTCCCGGAGCATCCCATAGACTTCCGAGTAGATCCGCTCGTACTCCGCATGTTCCCCTGACGGCTCGATATACGCTCCGTACTCCGGCGTCGGCACGGACTCCGTATCCGGAAAGACGCCAGCCCCGACGCCCGCGAGCAAGGCAGCGCCACGCGCCACGCACTCGGGGTCGGCGACGACGCGCACCGGAAGGTTCGATACATCGGCTTTGAGTTTCGCCCACAAGGGATTCCGGGCTCCGCCACCGACGAGCGTTATGCGGGACGGTTCGACTTCGGAGACTCGCGTGGCCCGCCGGAGGTCGGAGTTCATCTGGAGCGTCAGCCCTTCGAGGACGGCCCGCAGCAGGTGGCCTGGACTGCTTTCCTGGCCCAGAGCCGCCATCAAGAGCCCGTTCTCGCCGGGGTCGTCGTCGGTGGGGGGCAGGCACGCTCCACCCTTGCCGGGCGCGAGCGCGGCGGCTTCCTCCGTCCAGCGGGCGAGGTCGTCTCCTCCGCCGCCGAGAAGGGCGACGAGCTGCTCCACGAGGCCGCCGCTTCTCGGGAGCGTGGCCGCCAGATAGTAAGTCTGTGGCAGGACGTGGCTCCCGGCAGGCAGATCGAGTTCATATCCGGCGTCGTCGAGCGGCGGGAACCGTAGCGTCAGAAGCGACGCCTCGGCGGTCCCCATCGAGTCCACGATCTCACCTGGACCCGCCGCCCCCGCGCCGAACGAGCCGCAGATGTGGTCGTGCCCGCACGCCACGACCGGGATGCCCTCCCGCGCCCCGAACTTCTCAGCCGCCTCCTTCGACAGTTCCCCAGGCCCACTCCCTGACGGATAGACCGGCGGAAGAAAATCCACGGGTATACCAGCGAGTTCGCACAACTCCTCGTCCCACTCGCCGCTTGCGAGACGGTAGAGCATGGTGCGTCCTGCGAGTGAGGGGTCGGTGCCGCGCTCTCCGGTCATGCGGAAGACCGCGTACTCGGCGATGCCGAGCCAGCCATTCGCCCTCGCCCAGACTTCCGGGTCGTTCTCCTGTGTCCACTCCATCTTGCAGGCCGAGAACAACGGGTTGGGATGGAGGCCGGTGCGGATGAAAAGCTCCCGAGGCGCAAGACGCTCCTTCCACCGCGCCGCCTGCGGGGACGCCCGCCCGTCGAACCATGCGATGGCCGGGGCGAGCGCCGCGCCATTCTCGTCCACCAGGAAACCAGCCTCGCCGACGCTCGAGACGCCTATCGCCCGAGGCGGTCCCGCTGCCGCGATGGTTTCGGCGGCGGTGTCGAAGATTGCTTGCTCCAGAGGACCGGCGTGGTACTCGGCTCCGCCGCCGGGAAGCCAGTTCGTCGGGGTCTTGCGGCGGGCGGAGGCCAGGAGGCGGCCTTCCTCGTCGTAGGCGCGCGCCTTCACATGGGTCGTGCCGATATCCAGGCCGAGCAATGTCAGTGTGTACTCCTCTCCGTCGAGTTCCTCCACAGGGTAGCCGCGATGGGCTCCCTCGCGCCACCCAACCGCCCGTGATACTTTGTCCTTGTCCCGAAAGATATCCAGGAGGAACCTTCATGCCTTTGATCCCCGACGCCCGCGTGCTATATGCCCAGGCTTTTCGAGAGCATTTCGCGGCGCCAGCCTTCAACGTCTGCAACCTGGAGATGGCGCAGGGCGCGGTTGAGGCGGCGGAGGCGGAGCAAGCACCGATCATCCTCCAGACTTATCCGGGGGACCTGGCGCACGGCGGCACGCCGCTGGCTTCCTTGCTGCGGAGGGTGGCCGAGGAGTCGAGTACGCCGGTTGCTTTGCATCTGGATCATGGCGAGGGACTGGAGATGATCTCGGGCCGTCTACGTGAGATGTACTCGTCCTTGATGTTCGATGGGTCGCATTTGGAGCTAGAAGAGAACATTCGCCAGACCCGGCTGCTGGCGGATGTCGTACACGCCTTCTCCGCTTCGTTGGAAGGGGAGATCGGGCTTTTCGGCGGGGACCACGGATCGGTCGTCTTCACCGATCCCGAAGAGGCCGAACGCTTCGTCTCCGAGTCAGGCGCCGACACTTTGGCCGTCTCCGTCGGCTCCGAGCATCATCAGCATAGCCGTCTCGACTTGGCGCGTCTGGAGGATATCGCGGGACGCACGGGACATCCGCTCGTGCTGCATGGTGGTTCCGGCATCCACCCCGATGACGTGAAGGCGGCGACCGGGATGGGGGTCGTCAAGATCAACATCGGACACGCAATCTCCGTCGCCATGAACGAGGGCGCGCGAGAGGCTCTCGACTCCGGGCTCGACCACTACGCGATGCTGAAGGTGATGCGCGGCAAGGTGCGTGAGAAGGCTGTAGAGAAGATCCGTCTGATGGGCGCCGCCGGGACTGCGGGTCTCGCCCCAATTTGACCGTCCGCGCCGGAGACCTTCGGGATAGGCTCCGGTCGGATCCGCAAGAGGCGCGAAGTCTAAAAAGCCGCCACTGGCGGAGGTAAAAGCTAACTCCTCTGACCGAGAGGCTTTTCGGAGTTCACCGCCAAACGATTAAAGGCGCCGGTTCCGCGTGCCGATAACCGGCGCATGGCAGATTTCAAGGCATGCAAGAAGACCACTTCAGGATCCCGCAGCCTCCTGTCGAACACTATGCTCGGGCTGGTCCTGGCGTTTTTCGTGGCCGTATCCGGTGGCGCGAGGGCCGCGGACGCCGCCGGCACGACCTATTATCTGAACACTGCGGGCGACGACTCGAATAGTGGCACTTCCGAGTCGAGTCCGTGGGCGACGATGGAGAAGGTGAGCGCGCTGAACCTGGCGCCGGGCGACCGGGTGCTGCTGAAGGGCGGGCAGACGTTCGCCGGGAGCCTGCGCCTGGGCGCGGAGGACGCTGGCACGGCGGAGAGTCCCGTCGTGGTTGGCTCCTACGGCGAGGGCCGGGCGGCCATCCGGGCGGGAGTGGGCAAGGGCATCAGCGTCTACAACGCTGGAGGCGTCGAGGTGCGGAACCTCGAAGTGGTGGGCGCGGGTTACGCGGCAGGCAACCGGGAAAGCGGGATCGAGTTCTACACCGACCTCGGCGACGCCACGAAGCTCGCGCACATCCTGGTGGAGAACGTCGAGGCGAGCGGTTTCGGAAATTCGGGGGTCCTGCTCGGCGCGTGGCCGCAGGACGGCACCAAAAGCGGCTTCACGGACGTGAGGATCGTGAACGTCTCCGCTCACGACAACGCCGACGCGGGCATCCAGACCTACGGTTACTCTTCGCCTACGGCGACGGGCTGGGCGCACGCGAACGTCTACGTCGGCCACTGCCTCGCGTACGCCAACAAGGGCATCGCCAACAAGGGGACCAACTCCGGTAGCGGCATCGTTTTGGGGGACGTGAGTGGCGGGACCATCGAGCGCAGCGTCGCCCACCACAACGGGGAGAATAACAACTACAACGGAGGAGGTCCAATCGGCATCTGGATCTGGGACTCCAATCGGGTGACCATCCAGCATAACGAAAGCTACTCCAACAAGACTCGCACCATAGACGGCGGAGGTTTTGATCTCGACGGGGGGGTGACCAACTCCGTGATGCAGTACAACTACAGCCACGACAACGCAGGCGCCGGTTACCTCCTGTATCAGTACGATGGCGCGAGGCCCTTCCACGGCAACGTCGTTCGTTACAACATAAGCCAGAACGATGGACGCGCCAACCTGGGCGGCATCCATGCGGGCGGCGGCGTCGCGGACAGCGAGATCTACAACAACACCGTTTACATCGGCCCGCGCGCAAACGGCAGCCTGCCACCCGCGGCTAAGGCCGCCGGCACCAGAAACGTACACTTCCGCAACAACC
>JACDGB010000321.1 GCA_013815485.1 Rubrobacter sp. | reverse complement strand
ATCTTCCGCGCATCTTGGAACCACTCCTCGACGACGAAGCGGACCTGGTGGTCGGCTCCCGCGTGGCGGCGCCAGGCTCGCGTGAAGCCGGCTCGATGAGTCCGCAGCAGATGCTCGGCAACCGCCTGGCCGTCTGGTTGATGAGGAGCATCTACGGTATCAAGGTCAGCGACATAGGGCCTTTCCGGGCGATCCGCCGAAGCGACCTGCTGGCCCTCGATATGCGGGAGATGTCTTATGGATGGTCGGCGGAGATGACCGTGAAAGCCGCCCGCGCTGGTTATTGTTACCTTGAGGTACCCGTCAAATACCATCGCCGGATCGGCGTCTCGAAGGTCGGCGGCACGCTTCGGGGAAGTGTCAACGCCGGCTGGTGCATCATCTCGACGACGCTGCGCTACGCGCGCTGGAGGACATCCGAACACGCCGAACAGATCAAACAAGAGGCGCGAAGGTGATCGGCACGCTCTACATCGCCGCCAAAGCGCCCCAGATCAGGCTGGCGAAGACGCGCCTCGGACGCTCCATCGGCCACGAGTCCGCGATCGCGCTCTACAAAGCATTTCTACAAGATTTGGCCGCGCGCTTCGCGGACGCTCCGTTCGAGTACGGCTGGTACGTCACGCCGCCCGATGCCTGGGCCGAAATAGCGCCGCTCATCGCTTCTCGCGGGAAGGCGCGAGTCCTGGCTCAGGGAGAAGGCGACTGGACCGGGCGGCAGTGGGAGCTCTTTAGAGGAGCCGCGGAGCGGGGCGAGGAGAAGGTCGTCTTGATCGGCTCCGATTCGCCCCAGATCACCGTCGAGGTCGTCGAGCGAGCCCTCCGCAAGCTCGACCGGCACGACCTCGTCCTCGGTCCCACTTATGATGGCGGCTATTACCTGATCGGGATGCGCGGACAGGGTCCCTACGATGTCCTCCGCGGCGTCCCGACGAGCACCGATACGGTCCTGGATGACATCTTCGCTCGAACCGTAAGCGCCGGGTTGTCGGTCGGAATGGTCGAGACCACCTTCGACGTTGACGAGGTCGAAGATCTCGAACATCTGCGGCGGCTCGCGGCGACGCGAGCCGATCTGGCGGCGACCCGCGCCGTCCTGGAGAAGCTCGGTCCACTTGGAAACGGGAGGCACATCATTATGGAATCGGACAATGCTCAACCGATTGCTGCAGGCTCGACTATGAGGCCCGCGGCTCTGGCATCTACAAAGGAGGACTCGAAATGACGTTCGTCTGGCGCTGGACCAAAGTGCTTGCCACCGGTCTCTTGGTGGGCCTGGTGGCCGCACTCTTTATGACGTTGTTGATAGCGTTGCTGCGCATATTCCTGGGTATTCCGCTGCCGGTCGAATTGGGTGGAGACCGTATCCTTCCGACCTTCAACGTCAGGGAGTTCCTTCAGTTGCTCTCCGCGAACGGCGGCCCCATCGAGGCCAAGAGGATGGCGTTCTTGTCCGGCTGGGGCGGGCAGCTCGCCTTTGGCGCGGCGGTCGGCGTGTTGTATGCGCTCATCGTCGAGTGGGGACGGTTCCGGGACCCCGAACGGCAGCGGCGATGGGGCATCAGCCGGGGCGGCGCCATCTTCGTGACGGTCGCCGTCGCAGTGATCTGGGCCGTCACCCTCGCCGTGCTCTGGCCGACGCTCGGCACCAGCAACCTGGGGCTGCCACCGAGATTGGCCTCGGTCGCCACCGCCCTCGGTTTTCTGCTCTCCTACACCGGATACGGGGTAGTTCTGGTGCTGGTCCACCGGCTCGTAACCAGCCGGAGGCCGCTGCGGCAACCGGCGCCGGTCGGCCAGCCCATCGGACGCCGGGCTTTCCTGGCTGGCGCCGGCGGCGTGGTCCTGGCGGCGGCTTCGGGCGGGTTGGTTCGGAAGCTCTACAAGGAGTCCACCCTTCCTTACGACGGCATGGGGTACGGCGGCATAGATCTCCAGCCCATAACGCCAAACGACCGCTTCTATGTAGTGACCAAGAACATCATAGATCCGCGAGTCAGGAAATCCGCCTGGCGGCTCCAGGTGGGCGGGATGGTGAACAGTCCCACCACCTTCGACTTCGATGACCTGGCGGAGATGCCTTCGGTGGAGCAGGAGCAGACGCTAATGTGCATTAGCAACTCGATTGGCGGCCACCGCATAAGCAACGCCGTCTGGACGGGTGTCCCGCTGCGGACCTTGATCGAGGAAACAGGTCCGGAGTCCGGCGTCGTTGACGTAATACTCCAGGCCGCCGACGGCTACACGCACGATATCTCCTACGAGAAGGCGATGGAGGATACGACGCTCGTCGCCTACGAGATGAACGGCGAGCCGCTCTCCGACCGCCACGGCTACCCGGCCCGCGTGCTGGTCCCGGGCTACTACGGCGAAGGGAGCGTGAAGTGGGTGACCCGCATCGAGCTGTTCGACCGCAACGTGGAAGATCGGTACTACGGAAAGCAGGGCTGGAAGGCGGAGCATTTCCATACCTGGTCGCGGCTGGACCCGCTCAGGTTCGATCCCCAGTTGCCGGCGAAAGCGGGCGAGATGGTCACGCTCAAGGGCGTGGCCTTCTCCGGGGACCGCGACATCTCGAAGGTCGAGGTCAGCGCCGACGACGGACGGAGCTGGCAGGAGGCGAACATAGACTACTCGTCCACGCGCCTGGCCTGGGTACTCTGGAGCTACGACTGGCATCCGAGCCAGCCCGGCGATTACAAGCTGGTGGTGCGGGCGACCGATGGCGATGGACAGCTCCAGACAGAGGAGGTAACGGGCGTCAAGGATGGGGTGAGCGGATACCACAAGCTCCCCGCCCGTATCGAGGCATAGAAGGAGCAATCGGTGAAGGCGATGGCAAACGGACGTAACGTCGGCGAACGCGCCCTGGTTACGGGCGGAGCAGGTCTGATCGGCTCGCACCTTTCCGACCTGCTCCTGGAAGAGGGATACCGGGTACGCATCCTCGACAACCTCGAACCTCAGACTCACCGCGACGGCAAACCGCCCTGGGTGCCGGTGGAGGCTGAGTTCGTGAACGCCGACATGCGTGACCGGGAAGCCGTGGCCGCCGCGCTTCGGGACGTGGACATTGTCTTCCACCAGGCGGCCTACGGCGGCTACATGCCCGAGATCTCCAAATACGTACACGTCAACAGCTTCGGCACCGCCCAGATGCTGGAGATCATCCGCGACGAAAACCTGCCGATCAGGAAGGTGGTCGTTGCCTCCTCGCAGGCCGTCTACCGCGAGGGCGCCGGCGTCTGTCCCGAGCACGGTCTCGTCTTCCCGGAGACCCGATCCATCGAGCAGCTTAGCTCTGGAGACTACACGGTTCACTGTCCGATCTGCGGCGCTCCCACGACGCCCACCGAGACGCCGGAGGAGGCCCCGATGGGGGCGAGAC
>JACDGB010000047.1 GCA_013815485.1 Rubrobacter sp. | reverse complement strand
CTCCAGGATCACATGCCGCGGGTTCTCCGTGGAGAGGCATGGGAAATCCCGGCGTCCCGCTATCTGGACGACCGTATACGGCGGCGTCTCCCGAAAAGCTTCCGCGGCGGCCATGTTTATCTTCAATGCGCCGCCGCTGCCACCGAAGATCAGGACTACCGGCGGCTCCAGGCCGAGTTCGCGCAGCGCATCTTCCCTTGACGCCCCGAAGAACTCCGGGCGGGTGGGCATCCCGGCCCATGCGGCGCGTGGGAGATGTTCCGCTGCGCCGGGGAAGGTCACGAGCACCTGCTTCGTGAAGCGGCTCGCGAAACGGTTCACGCGGCCTGGGACGGAGTTCTGTTCGTGCAGGAAAGTCGGCACGCCGAGCGTCCGGGCGGCCACGACGGCGGGGGCGCTCGCGTATCCGCCGACCCCGAGGACGGCGTCGGGCTCGAAATCCCGCACGATTTTCCGGCAACGCGAGATGGCGCGCAGAAAGAGAGACGCCGCCCAGACGCGGGCTACGGGGCCGCCGGACATCGCTTTCAGGGGAAGGGAGTGGAGTTTGTAGCCTCTCTTTGGGACGAGGTCTGCTTCGATGCCCGACGTTGCGCCGACGAACTCCACGCGGGTTCCCTTCGCTCTCAGGCTGTCAGCCACGCAGAGCGCGGGGATCGCGTGTCCCCCGGTCCCGCCGCCGGCGATCAGGACTCGCGGTGACTCGTGGTTTGACCTCTCTCGCACGTTCACTGTCCTCCGATACCCTGTACAGAATGCCGATGGCGGCGAAGCAGACCAACATGCTCGACCCACCGTAGCTGACGAACGGCAAGGTCATGCCGGCCAGCGGGAGCATCCCCATCGCCGCCCCGATGTTGAAGATCGCCTGTACCACGATAGTAGTGGTCAATCCGGCCGCCAGGCAGCGTCCCAGGACTGACGGAGCCCGAAGCGAGATCCTCAGCCCCGCAATCGCCAGGAAGACGAAGGCGGATATTACCAGCACCATGCCAAGCAGCCCGAGTTCTTCGCCGATCAGCGCGAAGATCATATCCGTCTGCAACTCCGGGACATAGGTCACTCCGGCCCCTGCTCCCGCGCCAACGCCCAAGAAATCGCCGGACTGTATGGCGGTCATGGACTGCACGACCTGGTAGCCGGAGCCCTGCGAGTCTGCCCACGGGTCGAGGAACGTCATGAACCTCTCTCTCCGGTACGGGGCGAGGAGCATCACCCCGAGGAGGCAGGCCAGACCCGCGCTGGCGGCGAGGATCAAGTCCCTCGTCCGCACCTCCGAGGCCCAAAGTACCCCGGCAACCCCGGCAAGAAGCATGACGGATGTGCCGAAGTCCGGCTCCAAAACCACAAGCCCGAAGAGCAGCCCGATCACGGCCAGCAGACCCATCGGCAGCCCGGAGCCCGGTCGCAGACGAGCGACCCACAGGCTCGCCACGACAACAGCGGCGATCTTGGCGAACTCCGCTGGCTGGGCCATGAAGAAGCCCAGATCGAACCACCTCCGACCGCCACCGATCTCCACCCCGATCCCGGGAACTAGCACCAGCACGAGGCTCGCGAGCACGACCACGAAAAAGACCGGCCCGAACTTGCGCCAGGCCGTGTACCGGATGCGGCTCGCCAGAAAGAACGCCATCACCCCGAGCGTCACATGAGCAGCCTTCACGATCAGGAGTTGCGCTCCAAAATCCCGGTACGTCGCCGAATACACCATGACCAGCCCCAGCAACGAGAGCCCGAGGGCTACCAGAAACAGGTTTGTTCGCAGGTTCGTCAACCCGTATCACCCACGCCCCTCGAAGACGTGCCCGGCAGCATACTCCCCGGCCACCAGACGGGCGAACGCCCGGCCTCGTTCTTCGTAGCCAGCGAACTGGTCGAAGCTGGCGCATCCTGGCGAGAGCAAAACCACGTCACCGGGTCGCGCAAGGCTCTCCGCCTCCTCCACGGCCTCCGCGAGGTCCCGGACGACGCTCACTAGCCCGTGCCACATCTTTCGTGCGTAGTCGGAGATCCGGAGTCCCGCCTCGCCCTGGCAGACCACGGCCCGGCAGCGGTCGAGCAAAGGGATGATCTCCGCAAAGTCCGTGTGTTTCTCGGAGCCGCCCAGGATCAGGACGATCGGCCGCTCGAAGCTCGCCACGGCAGCCGCGACCGCCGCCGGGTTGGTGGCCTTCGAGTCATCCACGTACAACACGCCGCCGCGCTCCGCCACGACCTCCATCCGGTGCGGCTTCAGACGATAGCCGAGCAGCCCAGCCCGAATCTGTTGGAGGTCCGCGCCCATCCTCTCCGAAGCCGCCGCCGCGAAGAGCGCGTTTTCGAGGTTGTGCGTCCCAGCGAAGCGCAACTCGTCCTCGCCCGCAATCTCCTTTCCCCGGAGGAACAACCGCCCGTCCCGGACAACTGTGTCATCTTCCCCGACCGCGAGAGTTTCAGCGGAGAACCCCATCGCCGCCTCACGGCCCACGGGATCCACCGCGCTCACGAGCGCCAGACTTTCCGGCCCCTGTCCCTCGAAGACTCGCAGTTTATCCTCGACGTATTCCTCGAAAGAAGCGTGCCAGTTCAGGTGATCCGGACGCACGTTCAGAAGCGCCGCGACCTCGAAGCCGGGATCTTGCATGTAATGGAGCTGAAAGGATGAGACTTCGAGGACCAGCAACCCGGCCCGACCAACCTCATCGAGGCATCCCATCAACGCGCACCAGGAGTTTCCGGCGACGGCGTGGGGCATCGCCGCTTCTTGGAGGATATTCCGGATCATATCCACCACCGTCGTCTTGCCATTGGTCCCAGTGACAGCGATGGTCCTCACTTCCGGTCCCAGCAACTCCAGCCCGAGTTCAACCTCAGACAGAACCGGGATCCTCCGGGCCTCGGCAGCGCATAGAACGGCGTCCCGTGGACTGATGCCGGGACTTACGACCACGCGCTCGACGCCATTCAGGATCTCCGGCCCGGCTCCGAGACGGCCTTCGACGCCCAGGTCCGAGAGCGTATCGCGCAGCATCTCGGAGTCGTTGGCATCGGCGGCTATCACTTGCTCGTGGCGGTCAAGGAGGGCGCGGGTGGCCGAGATCCCGGATTCTCCCAGCCCGTAAATTAGAGTAGTCATCGAAAGCCTCAAACCGCGTTGTAGAGTAGGAGATAATAGAGGAAGAAGCCCGCCGCCGAGAAGCCCGCCTGCACGATCCAGAACCGCACCACGATCTTGTTTTCCTCCCAACCGGAGAGTTCGAAATGGTGGTGGATCGGGGCCATCTTGAAGACCCGGCGCCGCGTCGCCTTGAAGAACCCATACTGAATGATTACCGAGAGGGCTTCGATCACGAACAGCCCCCCGATGACCGGGAGCAGCATCTCCGTCTTCGTCAAAACCGCCGCCGCGCCGAGCACGCCCCCGATAGCCAGCGAACCCGTGTCGCCCATGAATACCTGAGCCGGATGGGCGTTGAACCACAGAAAACCGATGATCGCCCCGACCATCCCACCGCAGATGATCGCCACGTCATACTGACGCTCCAGAAACGCTATGGCCGTATACGCCGTGAGCGCGATGGCGCCTGTTCCCGCCGCCAGGCCATCCAACCCATCGGTGAGGTTGACGGCGTTTGTGACGCCAGCGATCACGAGTAAAAGAAAGATGCTAAAAAGCGCGATCCCGATCACCCCCGGCCCAAGCACCAGATTCCGGTCCAACCCAGGCACGATGACGTTCTGCGTCACCCCCACATAACGCAACGCCAACACATCGGCCAGCACGACCGTTACGGCAAGCAGCATAAACTTGTACTTGACGCTCAACCCTTCGCTCCGCTGGCGGGAGATCTTCTGCCAATCGTCGTAGAGTCCGATGCCGGCGGTCACCATCACGATCAGCAACACCGCGACGGTCGGCCAGTTGAACCGCGCGACGACCAGCAAAGCCGCCAAGAGACCAATCAGCATCACGACCCCGCCCATCGTCGGAGTTCCGGCCTTGATCAGGTGCGTCTGCGGCCCCTCCTCCCGCACGAACTGCCCAAACTTGCGCGTCTGCAAGAACTCTATGAACTTCGACCCAAGCGTTACCGTTACCAGAAACGCCACCGCCGCCGCCAATACCACGCTAAACAAGAGCCAGACTCTCCCTTAACTTTCGGGTTAGGTTATCGAGTCCCACGCCCCTCGAACCCTTGGCCACAACGTAATCCCCGGCCCGCAACGCCTCGCCGAGTTGTTCGGCGGCGGTTTCCGCGTCCGGGAAGAGGATCTTCTGTTCCGGGAATGTTTCGGCGTACCAGCGAGCCTCGTCCCCGACGCACACGAGCAGGTCTACCCTCAGTTCCGCGGCGAGTCGTCCGGCCTCTCGATGGTATTCGCGGGCGCACGGGCCGAGCTCGAACATTCCGCCCAGCACGGCAACGAATCGGCTCCCGCGGCGCGAAGCCTGCTCCGCGCCGTAGCGAAGGACGGCGGCTATGGCAGCGGGCGATGCGTTATAGGAATCATCGTAGACGGTGATGCCGCCCCGCAGATGATGGACCTCGCCGCGAAGCCCCGTGCGCCGCAAACGGGAGAGGCCCCGTGCGCCCGTCTCCAGGTCGAGGCCGAGCGCGAGCGCGCCGCCGAGCGCCGCCAGGAGCGGTTGGACCAGGTGAGTACCGAAGACCGGGCATCGCACTTCGGAGCTTTGATCCCCAAAATGCGCGACGAAGCGAAGTCCCTCCTCGCTGTCCTCCAGCCCGGAAGCCCAGAGGTCGGTGCCTTCCGCATCCTCGCGGTTGAAGACGATACGCCGTGCCAGCTTCTTTCCCGGACCGGTAGCCACCTCCGGCACGCTCAGCGGAGACACGAAACTTCCGGTATCGGGGAGGGCAAGCGAAAGCTCGCCCTTCGTGGCGGCGAGTCCTTCCAGGGTTCCGAAAGATTCGAGGTGCTTCGGGGCGATGGCGGTCAGGATACCGACCTGGGGCGGCGCGATGTGGCAGAGGCGTTCGATGTCCCCCGAGTGGGTCGCGCCCATCTCCAGGACCAGGACCTCCGTGCGCTCATCCGCCGCCAGGACCGTGAGCGGAAGCCCGATCTCGTTGTTGAAATTACCCTCCGTCGCCGAGACTTTCTTTCCTGCCGCCCGGAGGATGGCCGCAAGGGCATCTTTGGTCGTGGTCTTGCCGACGCTGCCCGTGATGCCGACTGTTGTGACCACTGAACCATTGTGCTCGTGTCCCTGCGACAGGCTCCAACGAGCCAGCAACTGTAGCGCGCCCAGAGGATCCTCGACGATGAGCGTGGGGACATCCAGCGGACGGTCGGCCACCGTTGCGGCCGCTCCGCAGGAGTGTGCTTCTGGCGCGAAAGCCGCGCCGTCAACGCCTCCGCGAAGGGCGAAGAAGAGGTCTCCCTCGCGCACGCGCCGCGAATCAACGGCGGCGCCGCGCACGAGCGTCGCTCCGTCGGCGCCCACCAGCTCGCCGCCGACGGCCCGCGCCGCATCTGAAAGGGAGGCCGGTCTCATGGTTTTTCCACTTTCGGTGTCGTGAGGTCAGGAGGCACGTTGAAATATCCTAGCGTGAAGCCCATCACTTCGTGGAATGCTGGGGCGGCGGTCAGTTCGCCCCAGTATGTGGTGCGGGGGTCGTCCACCGCGATCAGGGCGACGTACTCGGGTTCGGAAGCTGGAGCGAAGCCCACGAACGACGCCACGTACTCATCGCCGTAGGTCCCTGTCTCGGGGTCCACCGTCTGCGAGGTGCCGGTCTTGCCCGCCACCGAATAACCAGGGATCTGGGCTTCGTGTCCGGATCCCTCCTCGACCACGCCCTGCAACATCCCGCGTACTATAGTCGAGGTCTTTTCGCTTATCACCCTGGGTCCCGGAGATTCTGGCTGCTCGCGCCCCACCACATGAGGCGTGATCCTCTGCCCGCCGTTGGCGATGGCGGCGTAGCCCGAGACTACCTGCAATGGAGTCGCGGTGAGTCCCTGACCGATGGGGATGTTGCCGATGGAGGATCCACTCCAGTCCTCGTATGGCGGCACTATGCCCGCGTTTTCACCCCACATGTCCATGCCCGTCATCTCCCCAAAACCGAAGCGGCGGATGTACTCGCGCAACTTCGGCCCACCCAGACTCTGGGCAACCTGTATCGCCCCGACGTTGCTCGACTCCCTCAAAATATCAGCCGGAGCCATCACCTTTGTCTCATGCGGTTGGGAGTCGTGTATTATGCGATCAGCGACTCGCATGTGGTCGGGGACGGTGAACGTGCTGTTGGTCGTGACGGCCTTTTCTTCGAGCGCTGAGGCGACGGTGAACGCTTTGAAGGTGGAGCCGGGTTCGTATGGGTCCGTCAGTACCCGGTTGCGTTGGGCTTCCGGGTCCGCCTCCCCGAAGCGGTTGTTGTCGTAGTCTGGGGCGTTGGCGAGAGCCACGATGCTCCCGTCCTCGACACGCATGACTACCCCGACGGCGCTTCTGGCTCTGCTCTCCTCGACAGTGTCCGCGAGGGCTTTCTCCAACTCTTGCTGGACCGCCACATCGAGGGTCAGCTTCACGTCCTCGCCGTTTTTCAGGGCCTCGTCGTAGCTCGCCTCCACGCCGCCGAAAGCTTCGTTGTAGTCTCCCAGATGGCCCGTGAGCTGGCTCGCGAGCGTCCCGTCCGGGTACAGACGAACGGCGTCGGGGGCGACCGAGATGCCTTCTATGCCGAGTTCCCAGATCCCCTCCGCGGCCCGAGGGTCCACGCCCGAGGCGACGACGCTGTATCCGGCTAGTTCGCCATCGGGGCCGCGCCTGGTCAGCGAGGCTTCGATCTCGTCCGCGCTCAGGTCGGTTTCGGGACCGATGATCCCGGCCAGTGTCCGGGCGGCTTCTGATGGATCCTGAATCTGGTACGGGGTGGCGATCACGCGCACCGCTTCGTGGCTGGTAGCGAGCTTTCGACCGTCCGCGCTCAGAATGTCGCCTCGCGCACGCACCATTGCATCGGACGCCTCGACGCTCTGCTCGGCGGCGAAGGCGGGATCCCCCCACCCGTCCACGACGCTTAGGTGAACCGCACGGTAGCCGAGCAACAGCCCCGCTATCGCAACCAGCGCGATCACCATCCGCACCCTGCCCCGGCCAATGGTTCGTTTGGAAACACCCGGAGTTGTCCGTGCCCCTCCGCGACGGCGTGCCTGCCGATTCCGGGGAAGCTCGACCACCCGGCCCCCGGAACCCTCGCTCGCGCGGCGGTTACCCCGAGTCGTGGTCCGGGGCGTACTGCTCTTTCCGCGCGTCCCGCGGGCGGAGCGGTCCCGCGACGGGCTATTGGGGGTTCTCCCTTTTCTTCTCTCCCCCATCTTTCCTGTCATCCTCCCTTGTGTTGCCGTAAACCTTCAGATCCGCGCCCTCGGGGTCCCGCATCTTTAACTCCTCCTGGGCGATGGGGCGAATTCTTCCTGGGCTCGACAAATCAGCGACCCGAACCTCGAGCCTCTCCCTCTCAGCCGCGGCCCCCGCGTTAAGGTCTTCGAGCTCCGATGCCCGATCGCCGAGTCCGGCGGAGACCGTGTGCAGATAAACGCTCCCCAACATCAACAACACCGGCACCACCACGAGCATCACGAACCCCCGCCGCTCCCTCGTCTTCCGGCGCGGCGCCGGGACCGGCGACGGACGCCTCGAAGGCCGCGTGGAAGGATCCGGAGATTGGACCTGACGGTTCCTTTGCGGCGCGGCCATCAGGAGCCGTCCTGTTCGATCTCCAGCGGCTCGGAAGTCCTGACGGCGAGACGGAGCCGCGCCGACGCGCTCCGGGGGTTCTCCTCGATCTCCCGCCCCGAAGGACTCCGAACCGCGCCACGCCGAAACACGGGTCGAGCCCCGCACACGCATACCGGCAACTCCGGCGGACATACGCAGCGTCCTTCGCGGCTGGAGATGAAACGCTTGACGGCGCGATCCTCACCAGAGTGGAAGGTGATCGCAACCAGCCTCCCGCCCGGCGCGAGGAGTCTCTCCGCCGCCTCGAGACCGCGTTGAAGACTGCCCACCTCGTCGTTGACGAACACGCGCACGGCCTGGAAAACGCGCTTGGCCGGGTTCCCGCCCCGCTCCACCCAACCGAGCGCATCCCTCACGGCATCCGCGAGATCCAGCGTCGTCGAGAGCGGACGGCGGCGCGAAATCTCCCGCGCCACGCGCCGGGCCTCTTTGTGCGGCACGTCACCACGCTCCGAGAGAACCCGCGCCAGCTCACCCTCCTCCACCGTATTCAGAAAGTCCGCCGCTGAGACTCCGGAGTTCGGGTCCATCCGCATGTCGAGCGGCCCTTCCCTGACATAGCTGAACCCGCGAGCCGCCTCATCCACCTGATAGCTCGATAGCCCGAGGTCGAAGAGGATGGCATCCACTAGCTCCCCCTCCTCGACCATCTTCCACAGGATCTCGTCATAGGCGCCGGACCTGAAGGAGAAACGTTCGTCCCGAATACCGGACGCCCTGTTCTCAGCGTCCGGGTCCCGGTCGATCCCCATGAGCCTACCGTTCGGACCAAGCTCATCGAGTATCCGGCGGGCGTGCCCTCCACCCCCGAAGGTGGCATCCACCATCGTGTCCGCCCCGGATGGAGCGAGCGCCGACACCGCCTCTTCTAGCATCACGGGAACGTGGTTCACGGCCATCACCCGCCGGACTCCCGACCAGCGAACTCCTCCACGATGTCCGCGAAGACCTCGTCCGCGCTTTCCACGTACTGATTCCACTCTTTGGTGCTCCAGATCTCCAGCCTGTCATCAACCCCCGCGAGGGTCACGTCTTTGTCCAATCCCGCGTAACGCGCGAGCTTCGTCGGGATCAAAACCCGACCCTGGCGGTCGAGCGTCGCCTCGAAAGCCATCGAGAAGAACATCCGCGAGAGCTGGCGTCCCTTCGCTGAGAGGTCGGCGTTCGCCTTGATGTTCGCC
>JACDGB010000320.1 GCA_013815485.1 Rubrobacter sp. | reverse complement strand
CGTATGCGCGGCGTGAGATCTCGGTCGAGGACCTTGTGCAGGAGACTTTCCTGAGAGCCTACGATCGTCTGGAGACATTCAACCCGGATTACCGCTTCAAGACGTGGCTGCTCGCCATCGCAAACAACCTCGGGGTGGATACGCTGCGCCGCCGCAGGGAGACGGTGGAGTTCAACCCGGAGATCCACGCTTCCCTGGCTAGCGGCCCCGAAACCGAGGCTGTGGAGGCCGACCGCTCGCGCAGCCTCCAGGCAGCCGTGGGGACCTTGCCCGAGATCTACGGCGTCCCGCTCGTATTGCGCTATGGCGAGGAGATGAGCTACGCGGAGATCGCCGAGGCCCTGGAAGTCACGATCCCGGCTGTCAAGAGTCGGCTCTTCCGGGCGCGCAACATGCTCGCGGGAAGGCTCGAAGAGAGCGGCGAGGCCGGATGAGCCTGCCACGCGACCGCTGCCACGAGTGCGACCCTGAGGCGGTCTTCGATCTCGCGGATGGCGGCCTCGGCCCGGCCCGCAAGCGCGAGGTGCGGGATCACCTCGAAGAATGTCCCGGATGCAAGGATTTGTACGGGCGCGAGCTGGGGTTGAGCCGTTCTCTGTGTTCGCTGGAATACGCGGAAATAAAGTCCGGATACATCCCCCGTAGCGTGGCGATGGCCCTGCCGACCCGGCGTCTCAGCGCGCGGTTCATGTGGACCTTGCTCGCGGCGGCTCTGCTGGTGATCTCGTTGCTCGCTCTGGAACTTCACAGGTCGGATCCCATAGCCCCGATGGTGGACTTCCTGGGAATGTTCTGGGGTTTTCTGGCCGGCGCGGCGGACGTGGCGCGCGCGTCGCTGGCGACCGCCGCGCCCGTGCTCCTCGTCGCGCTTGGCGTCGGCGCGGCGCTCGACCTCATCATAGCCGCGGCGGTCTTCACCGCTCTCCGCTTCCGCCGAGCATGAGCCTCGTCATTCCGTGCTCCATCTGGACCCCCGTCCGGCCCATACTCGCGCTCTTTGGACTCGTGATGGGCCTGGTTACGTTGCTGCCACTCCCCGCCCACGCCCTCCAGCAGCGGGCCATCGGTGAGGTGGTCGTCCCCTCCGGGGAGACGCGCGAAGATGTCTCGACCGCCTTTGGCGACGTGACCGTACGCGGAGAGGTGGAGGACGACGTGGAGGCGGGCCGCGGCAACGTCCTGGTGGACGGTCGCGTCGGCGGCGACGTGAAATCCGCAGTCGGTGACATCACGGTGCGCGACCCCGTGGGCGGCGACGTGAAGTCCGCCGTCGGCGACGTGCGCGTCTACTCCACAGTGGAGGGCGACATAGACGTGGGCAACGGGAACGTGTTTCTGGGGACTGAAGCCCGCGTGGACGGTGACGTCGAGTGCGTGAACGGCAGTGTCCTGGGAAACACGGAGGCCGTGCAGGGGAGCGTGATGGCCGGGATGGCATCGAACTCGAACCATGATGGTGGAGACTCCGATGACGGTTCGGGCATCCTGGGTTTCTTCGGATGGCTTCTTCTCACGCTGGTCTTCGCGGCTTGTACCGTGCTGCTCTCGGTGTTGGCTCCGGGGACGATGTCCTCGGTGGCGCGGAGCCTGGAGCGGTCTCCAGGACGGTCGCTGCTTTTCGGCGTGATCTCCATCCCCGTGGCCGTCGTCCTGTGCGCGGTACTGGCGATCTCGGTCGTTGGCATCCCGGTGCTGATTCTCCTCGCGCCGGCCTATCTCGCGTTCTTGTTCTTCGGGGCACTCGTGGCGGCTTTCTTCGTAGGACGCAAGATCCTGCTCGCCACTGGACGCTACCGGGGTGGCAACGCTCTGGCCGCCGTGGTGGGGGCCGTCGCCGTCTCCGCGACCTCCCTCGTCCCGTTCGTCGGGGACCTCGTGATCTACGGCCTCGCGCTGCTCGGCGCGGGCGCGACTATCGTGGCGCTCATGAACCGGCGCCGTCCCCGCCTCGACTATGAGCCCTACGAAACGTACGCCGAAACCGGGCGCCGCTAGCCGATTTCAGCCTTCGGAACTCCGCGCTCTTCCGGGATCATGGAGAAGACGAGGATGTTCCGCAAACTCCCATCCGGACCGACTTCGGCGTTGCGTAGCTCGCCTTCCAGATGGAACCCGGCGCGTTTGGCTACCTTCACGCTGCGATGGTTGAGGGAATCGCATCGGATCTCCAGCCGGTTGGCATCAAGAACATCGAAGGCGAAATCCGAGATGCCACGAACTGCTTCGGTTATGTAGCCCTGTCCGGCGAACCGGGTGCGGCACCAGTAGCCGATCTCGAACTTTGGCACGGACCAGTCTATGCGGTGTAGACCGCTGCTCCCAACCAGGGTGCCCGAGTCCTTGAGAAACAGGTGCATCCGAAGGTCTGACCTTTCGAGGAACTCGACCCACCCGCGACGCGCGCTCTCCTCGGAGTTATCGGTGGTCTTGTGGCTCTCCACCCAGGGCATCCAGGGTTTCAGTTCATCGTGGGATTCACGGATCGCCGCGAACAGTTCCGGGCCGTCGCCGGGAAGCGGGCAGCGGATCCGGAGCCGCTCCGTCTCGAATCGGTCTGGAAAGTCCTTGAGGATCGATGATTTCATGCGCCTTCGATTAGAGCATATCGCAGTTCCGGGCGGCGAACCGCAATGTACACTGAACGCCGGTATTGGCGCGGTGTTTTTGGGCCCGGCGGCCAAAAGTTGATCGTCGGCGCGGAGTATCTTATAAACGTGAGGTCGAGGACTGTGGAGAGCATGGATCAGACGATTCGGTTTCGCCAAGAAAGCATCGGGGACCCGGTGAGCGGCGCGAGGACCACTTGACAAGGTTTCCCGGTCAAGGTTACAGTCTCGTTAAACGACCAAAGTGGGAAAGTCTAGAAACTAGAAAGCTGTGGCGACTTATTTGTAGGGATGGATCGGGCAATTTTTCCACGGTGCTCATCGCGCTGGCGGACCTTACTGAAAAGAATATCCTCGCGGCAAGCATGCGCCTGGGGTGACATCCGGGGCCGGTATGCGTCCATATACTTGATACAGAGTCGGCGTGTACAATTCCAGCGCATGGAGCGTGGGGCAACGAAAGGAGAATTCATGAAGATCAACGGAATGATCGGGCCAGGCAAAGACCTGCCGGCTAACCTCAAGCGGCTATCGCGCAAAGATTTCCTGCGGCTTGGCGGAGCGGGCGTGGCCGGAGCGGCGATGCTCGGCACGGCTGGTTGCGGCGTCTTCGGAGGCGGCCAGGGTGGCAATGGCGGCGGCGGAGGTGGCGGGGGCGGCAACTCCATCACCATCAACCTCTACGACACCATCCGTGACCTTAACTCCACGACCACGACCGACTCGGTCTCCACCGACTTGCTGTTGAATCTTATGGACGGCCTATATCGTCTCGACGAGAACACGCAGCCC
>JACDGB010000046.1 GCA_013815485.1 Rubrobacter sp. | reverse complement strand
GGTCTCGCCCGCGCCGTCAACGATGACCGTGTCGTCCTTGGTTATGACGACCCTACGCGCCCGGCCAAGCTGATTGAGCTGCGTGTTCTCCAGCTTCAGACCCAACTCCTCGGTGATGACCTCGCCGCCGGTGAGGGTGGCGATGTCCTCCATCATGCGCTTGCGCCGGTCGCCGAAGCCCGGTGCCTTGACCGCGGCCGCGTTGAACGTGCCGCGCAGCTTGTTGACGATCAGGGTTGCGAGCGCCTCGCCCTCCACGTCCTCGGAGATGATGAGGAGCGGACGGTTGGACTGCATCACCTGGTTGAGGATCGGCAGCACGTCCTGGACGTTGCCGATCTTCTGGTTGGCGATGAGGATGTACGGGTCGTCGAGCGACGCCTCCATCCTCTCTTGATCCGTAACGAAATACGGCGAGAGATAGCCCTTGTCGAACTGCATCCCCTCGGTGAACTCGAGCTCCAGCCCGAAGGTCTGGCCCTCTTCGACGTTCACCACGCCGTCCTTGCCGACCTTGTCTATGGCGTCGGCGATGACGTTGCCGATATCCTCCGAACGAGCCGAGATAGCACCGACGCGGGAGATCTCATCCCGCCCGGATATCTCCGTGGCCTGGCCCTTGATGGCCTCAACAGCCGCCGTCACGGCCTTGTCCACGCCAGCGCGCAAGATGACCGGGTTGGCCCCAGCCGCCACGTTCTTCAAGCCCTCGCGCACGATGACCTGAGCAAGCACCGTAGCGGTGGTTGTCCCGTCGCCCGCAACATCGTTGGTCTTGGTCGCAACTTCTTTGACGAGCTGCGCGCCCTGGTTCTCGAAGATGTCCTCTAGCTCGATCTCGCGCGCAATCGTCACGCCGTCGTTGGTGATGGTCGGCGAACCGAACTTCCTGTCCAATACGACGTACTGGCCCTTCGGACCTAGCGTCACCTTGACCGCATCGGCGAGCTTGTTTACTCCGCCCTCCAGCGCCCGTCGCGCCTCACTATCGAACTTCAATTCCTTATGCGCCACCTGCAACCTCCTCTGCTAGACTTTACCTGTCTTCGCGGGGAACCCCGCTTCTGGCACTCTGGCGTTCGGAGTGCCAACGACGAAAGTATAGTCCCGACCGCGCTACAATTCAAACCATGATCCCCGAGAGGCTACCGAGCCTAAGCCGCATCCCGAAGGAACTTGGGCGCGAGGAACGATACTGCGAGCGTTGCGAGGCGCGGACGGACCACATCCTGTACCGGGTTCCGAAGAAGATGATCTTCTTCTACGTCAAGAACCACGCCGGGAACATCCACGCGACGTGCATCAGGTGCGCCAGAAGCACCGTCCTCACCGGCAAGGAAAGGGAGCGCGCCCTCTCCGGGCCGGGCGTTTCCTAGACGCTGCGGGCGTTCAGGCTGAGGTAGTCGGGGAAGGGGATGGACGGAGAACGGGCGGCGGAGGCCCCGATCATGGCCGCGTTGTCCGTGCATAATTCCGGTGATGGCACGACGAGCCGAAGCCCCAATTTCTCGCACTCCTCGCCCAATCTACGCCGCAGCAGACCGTTCGCGGCGACTCCTCCGGCGACGACGAGCGTCGGGGACTCGTGGATATCCGCGGCGCGCAGGAACTTGCGGGAGAGCGCGGCGACGACCGCAGCCTCGTAGCTCGCGGCCAGGTGCGGAAGCTCTTCGCGGGCTCCCTCCTCTCCGAGCGACCTCAGTTTGTAGAGCAGGCTCGTCTTCAGGCCAGAGAAGCTGAAGTCCAGGTTGTCCCGGTTCTTGAGTCCGACAGGGAAGTCATAGCGGGTGGGGTCGCCGCTCTTCGCGGCCTTCGAGATCTCCGGTCCACCGGGAAAACCGAGACCCAGCATCCTGGCGCCCTTGTCGAGAGCCTCGCCAGCGGCATCGTCCAGGGTCTCCCCGAGGAGGTACATCTGTCCGGCTGCCTCTACGGAGTAGAGAGCGGTATGGCCGCCCGAGGCGATCAGGGCTACGAACGGCGGCTCCAGAGACGGGTCGGCCAGATACGCCGAGGCGACATGTCCCTCCAGATGGTTGACGGGCACGAGAGGGAGGGATCTCGCATAGGCGAGCCCTTTTGCCGCCGCCACCCCAACGAGGAGCGCGCCGATGAGCCCCGGTCTCACCGTCACCGCGACGTGAGTCACGTCATCGACGGTGATATTCGCCTCTATCAGTGACGCTGAGATCACACCGTCGAGTCGTTCGAGGTGGGCGCGGGACGCAACCTCGGGGACGACGCCGCCGTAGCGCGCATGCTCCGTCTGGGTGTGGACGACGTTCGAGCGAGCGCGGCGTCCATCGGGCTCGACGACCGCCGCGCAGGTATCGTCACAGGAGGTTTCGATGGCGAGGATCACAGGCCGTTTATAGCATTTCGGCCTGTGATCCTGTCAGCATCGCTCGCCGGTTACTGTTAACAGCAGTAATCCCGCCGCTGTCCCGAGGTGGCCCGAATGCAGCCAGCTCATTCGGCTCGCGCCGACCCCGCCCACTCCAACGGGTGGCGGTTCGACATCCCCCGCACCTGTGAGGCGAAACTCCGGAAAGCTCTCACGCTGACGCTGATTATTGGTCTGCGAGGGCGGCGCATACGGCGCGTAGTTCCGCCTGACGCAAAGCCTTGAAGACGCCGGGCGCGCCGTTTTCGGGGGTGAGTTGCGTGTTTACCGACACCGTCACCGAGCGGTTTCCGTTGGGGCTCGCCGCCATGAACTGGGTGTAGCCTGGGATGTTGCCCGTGTGGCCCCACACCGTCCCGCACTTCGTCTCGTAGCGGAAGATCGCCAGGCCAGCCGAGTTCTCTCCGGGACCGGGTGGTTCGGAGCCTCCGCCCGCGACAACCTGCCGCTGCCGCGCTCGCGTCCGAAAATCGAAGAGCTCGCCCCCCACGTAGCCGCGGATGAAGTCGTTGAGGTCGGCGGGCGTTGACACTATGCCCCCCGAAGCCCAGGACCATCCCGCGGCCACGAGCTTGCTGTAGTCCTCCGGCGGCTGCGCGGAGGGGTCGTTGTCGTAGCCATGGATATAGGGCTTTCCGAGGTTGGCGCCGCGGGGCAGGGTGGTCTTCCTCAGCCCGAGAGGTCCGTACACCTGCTCCTGGAGTTGTCCCTCGTAGGTTCTGCCGGTAGCCTCCTCGACCATCAAGGCGACGGCTATGTTGTCGGAGTTGGAGTACTGGTATTTCGAGCCGGGCTCGAAGCGCAACTTCTTATTTTTCACGAACGAGAGTAGTTTCTCGGGTGGTGGAGCTTTCGTGAGGTTCGCCAGAAGCGCATCACGGAAACTCTGGGACTGCGTGAAGTCCGGCAGCCCGCTGGTGTGGTTGAGAAGCTGGCGAAGAGTTACCTCCGACCAGGCTTTGGGCTGCTCCGGCAACCGCTCCCCGATCGTATCGTTCAGCGAGAGCGCGCCCTTGCTCACCAGAGAGAGCGCGGCGGCGCCGCTGAAAGCCTTTGCGGCGCTTGCGATGCGCATGCGGTCGTCAATCTTCATGCGACGCCCGTTCTTCAGGTTGGCGGTCCCGAAAGAGTGGACTTCCCGAACCTGGCCGCGCTGCACGACGGCGATGGCCCCCGGCGGGCCACCGCGCATGGCGACCAGTTCTTTGAGGGAGAGATCCAACGCAGCGTCGGCGGCTTTCGCCTGCTTCGCGGCTTTGTCTCCACCGGTGTTGGCGGAAACCTCGGGAGCCTGCGCCAGCACCATTCCGCCAGCCAACAACAACGCAGCCATTACCGTTGTGAACAGGAGCATCGCTTGCCGTTTCATCTATCTTCCTCCCCATGAGACAGTGAGCCCGTTCGTGCAGCATGGACACGATAGGCTGGTACTACGTTCAGCGCATCCCCCAAATGTACTATTTTCAGTTATTTCTGAAAGATTTATGGCGAACCGCCACGTCGGGCGGATCGAGGGCCTGGAGGGAGCGCGCATGGAGCATTGCGAGGCGTCGCCGATCTATGTTCGTGGCCTCATGTAGGCTTGGAGGATGGAAGTATTTTTGAAGACCGGACGGTTGATACTGCGCCGTTTCACGGAGGACGATGTGGGCCATTTGTTCGATCTCGATGGCGACCCGGAAGTCATGCGCTTCCTCAACGGCGGCAAACCGGTGTCTCGCAAGGAGATAGCGCGTGAGTACCACAAGCGGTTCGAGGGGTTCGGCTGCTGGGCCGCAGTCGAGAAGTTTACCGGAGAATTTCTAGGATGGTTCGAGTTCCGGCCACGGGAGGGTGGCAATCCAGGCGAAGTAGAGCTCGGTTACCGGCTGCGCCGTTCCGTCTGGGGCAAAGGCTACGCTACCGAGGGGTCGAGAGCCCTGATCCAAAAGGGCTTCACCGAACTCGGCGCGCGGCGCGTGGTAGCCCAGACGATGGCGGTCAACCTCGCCTCCCGGCGCGTGATGGAGAAGTCGGGCCTGGAACACGCGCGCACGTTCCACCTGGAATGGGAAGATCCGCTGCCAGGAACGGAACACGGCGAGGTCGAGTACGCGCTGACCAAGGAAGATTGGGAGCGCCAAGACGCAGCGAGACGCGAGCAGCTTCCAGGCAAAGCGGGGCCGGTCGAGCAGGGTTTCCCAGACGTACCCTGAAGAGCAGCCTCACCCGAATAGACAACGGGATGAGGCACCGGCGTGAGGGATTTTCGGCGCGTCCCTGTGTTCGATGTAGTTAGCGCAGCCGTCCGGGATGGTCTCGCGGGGAGCGAGGGTTCTTGTCTAATCAGCGCGATGAACGGCTATACTCGCGGCATGCGGATGTTCTCTTTGCTGTTCGCGTTCATCGCGCTGGTGATGCTGGCGATGTTCGTCATCTATCTGTTTCGGGGGCCGGTTGACCCTTTGATCTCCGTCGGCCTCTTCGTCAGCTTCCTCGCGTGCCTGGCGCCGGCCCTCTTGCTACTGAAACCCTTCGAGAGCCGCGAAGAGCTTCGTCGCCGCAGGGAGAAGGCTCGGGAGGAGCGAGAACGACGCCGGGGGTCTTCGGACTAGACCCGGAGTTCCAGGGCCATGATCACCGCATCTTCATTGCCGTAATAATGGGGCCGACGCCCGACCTCCACGAACCCCAAAGAACCATAAAGCACGCGGGCGGCGGCGTTGCTCGGGCGCACCTCCAGGTATGCGTGGCGGGCTTCTGGGGATTCGGCGATCGCGCCCTCGAAGAGAGCGCGGGCGTGGCCGTGGCGGCGATGCTGGGGACGGACGGCGAGCGTGGTGACGTGCAGCTCGTCGGCGACTAACTTGACCCCGATGTGCCCGATCACGGCTCCGTCCTTCTCCAACAAAAGGCACAGCCCGAACGAGCTTCGCAACTCATCGCGCCACCCCGCCTCGCCCCACGGCCGCGGCAGACACAGCGCATCCGTCTCCAGGACCGCCGGAAGATCTGTGGCCTCCATTCGCCGGAGAACGAGGCCACCGGAAGACTTTGCTTCCGATTCGTTCACGGACGGCTCCAGGGGTTGAGGTCTCGGCGCACCTCAGCGTCTGGCTGACGAACGTAGATGGGCACGAGATCCTCGGCCTCGACGGGCGAGAGATCCGCTGACAATATATGACCAGCCGCCGTGACCCGGTGAAGCGGAGATCCATGACGGGGAATGCGCCCAAAGCGCGAGAGCGTCTCCCGGTAGCGCACAGCCCCATCGCCGACGATGAACGGTTCGCCATCCACGGAAAGTTCCTCCGGCTTCACGCAAGCTATTTCGCCTGGCTCGCCACCAGCGAATCGTTGAACAAATATTTCGCCCCGCTTCGCGTCGAGGACGGCTAGCACGTCTGGGGAGGCGGAAAGGGCTGGGGCGGCGAGCGCGGCGAGGGTGGAGTTTTTTGCGAGGGCGGCGCCAGTCCCGAGGGAGATGGCGCGGGCGGTGGAGGCGGCGATGCGGATGCCGGTGAACGTGCCGGGGCCGATTCCAGCGAGCACGCGCTCCACGGTGGCGAGGTCCTCCCCGGCGAGGTCGAGCGCGGCGTGGACGGCCCGCAGCAAAGCCTCCGACGCGCCGCGGGCGGTGACGGATATTTCGGCCATAACCTCCCGTTCTCCGTTCTCCACGCGGGCGACGGCGACGGTGACGATGGGGGTCGAGGCGTCGAAAGCCAGGATCAGCATTCGAGACGCTCCGCCACTGGTCCTTCGATGTTCACCCGGCGCGTATCGGGCGTCTGGTGGGAGATCCGCACGACGATGGGATCTTCGAGTAGCGCGAGCGCGGGTTCGGCCCACTCCACGAACGTCACGGCGCGGGGATCGAGATAATCGTCGAGTTCCAGTACGTCTCCAGCTTCGATCCCCTCGATCCGGTAGAGATCCAGATGGTTCACCGCGACCCGGCGACCATCAACGGTCCCTTCGTAGCTTCGGGCGAGTTGGTAGGTCGGGCTCGTCACCCTTTCGGCGACGCCCAGAGAACGCGCCGCGGCCCGAACGAAGGTCGTCTTGCCCGCGCCGACCTCGCCGGATAGTATGACCACGTCACCCGGTTTCAGGGTCATCGCGATCTTCGCCGCCAGGTCCTCCAGGGCTTCCTCGGCCATGTCTTCCCACGCCACGGCGGGCTCCTCCCCGGCTACCAGAGGCCCGGTTGGATGGGCTCGCGTTCCGCGCCGGCGTGGCCGGGGGCGCGGGGGACGTTCATGGTCTCGTAGGTGGATGGACGGTCGGCTTCGAGAAGCTCCGGCAGACGGGAGAAGTCCGAGATCAGGAACGCCCGATCCGCCGGCGTGTACAGAGCCCGGCTCAGGGCGAGCGTCGGGAAGACATAGCGCCCATCGAGCGGCACCGCACGGCCCCGGATGCGTGAGACGGCCTCCTTTCGTCCGGTGAGCACGCGGCTAGCCAGATCCCCCATCGCCACCACAACCTTCGGGTCCACGGCTGCGAGCTGGGCGAGCAGATACGGCCTGCACGCGCTGACCTCGGCGGGTTTCGGCGAACGCGGCGGAGACTCGGGAGGACGGCACTTCACCAGGGTGGTGAAGTAGACCTCAGCGCGCTCCAACCCGACCGACGAGAGCAGCCGATCCAAAAGCATCCCCGACGCTCCCCCGAAGGGCTTGCCATCGCGGTCTTCATTGAAGCCGGGAGCCTCGCCCACGACGAACAACCCGGCGTTCAGCGGGCCGTCTCCGAAGACCACGCGGGTCCGGCTGTGGCACAGGCCGCACTTCGTGCAACCGAGAGCCTGCTTCTGAGCCTCCGCGAAGTCCATTGGAATCTAGTACACCTCGCTCTCGGGGAGGATTGCGCCGAGTATCAGGTAGGCGACGGGTATCAGCCAGCCCGGTCCCGGCAGGAAAACCGTCGCCAGCGCCGCGGCCAGCCGCACCACGTTGGAGTTCCATCCGAAGTGAAGGGCCAGACCGCCGCAGACACCCAGGATCAGGCGGTCCCTCTTCGTCCGTTTGATGTTCATTCCGAACCTCCGTCACTGTCTTGGCCGCGCCAAACGCGCCCGATGCTAGCCTCGAACAATCTCTTTGTGAAGCTCGCGCCTATCGCTTGCGGCGGGCCTTCTTGCGGCTGGTGTTCGGGTTGCGCTGGCCTCTCAGGGCACTTTCCGGAGCCTCTCCATTGGTCTCGGGCTTGCCCGTCTTTCCGCTCTTTTGCGCCTTGAGTTGCTCCGCGCGCTGGGTCCGGCGCTTGTCCGTTATGGCGAAGATGAAGGCGAATAGGAAGAAGAACATCACGGCGTTGAGGGCGAGGCCGGGCAGTTCCTGGCGGCTCACGGCGAAGCTATTGGGGAAGGCCACGCTCATGCCATAGACGAGGCCGAGCCAGATCACGACGAACGTCGCGGCCCGCTTGAGCGCGGGTCCCCACTTAAGATCCTTGAACATTTGCGTAGCTCCTCTCGATTCTTCGAGGGTTCACCCCGGTCGTTATTTCGTAGTTTATCGTGCCAGCCCACATCCCGAGTTCTTCGGCGAAGATCCTCTCTCCCCCCTGCTCACCAAGCAACACGACCTCATCCCCTGCCTCCACGGATTCGTCCACCCCGAACACACAGGCGTCCATCGTAACCCGCCCCAGAAGTGGCCGCCGCCGACCCCGGATGATAGCGAACGACCGCCCCGATAACGACCGCCGATACCCTTCAGCGTAGCCTACCGGAACCGTAGCCGCGAATGCTGGCTCCGCAGCCCGAAACGTCAAACCGTATGAGACTCCATCGCCAGGCGCGAGTCGGCGCGTGTCCGCCACGTAGCTCTTCAGGGTCATCGCGGGACGCAGGTCTTCGGATGCCGGGTCCCCGCCAGCCGGGTGCAGGCCATACAATGCGACGCCGGGCCGCACGAGGTCATAGCGGGCGCGAGGATGCCACAGGGTAGCGGCAGAGTTGGAGGCGTGGACGACAACGCCACCGAACGAGTGGACGGCTAGTACCTCGTCGAAGACATCTATCTGACGACGGGTCGCCTCCGGGTCGGAGTCGGCGGAGGCAAAGTGCGTGTACACGCCCGCGAGTTGCCCACCGAGGAGTTTTCGGGCTTCTCCGACTTCCTCCGGCTCGACGCCCCAGCGGTTCATGCCGGTGTTGACTTTCAGGTGCGCTTTCAGGCCGGGATGGGCAGCGATGCGCCGGGCGCTGGCGATGGAATGGGCCGTCACCGCCAGGCGGTTTTCTTCCGCGAGCGGGAGCCTGTCAGGGGTGAGGTCGGTGAAGATCAGGATCCCGGCTTCGACGCCGCCGCGCCGCAGTTCCGCGCCTTCCTCCACGGTGACGACGGCGAGGGAATCGGCCCCGGCCTCAAGCGCGGCGCGGGAGACAGAAAGCGCGCCGTGCCCATATGCGTCGGCCTTCACCACGGCCATCAGGCGGGCACCGGCAGCCCTGTGCTTCAGAGCCCGGACGTTGTGGCGCACGGCGTCCAGGTCTATCCCGGCCCAGGTACGGCTCGGGATATGGATGCTAGAGGCGCCGTGCTTCATGCTCCTCCCAGCTAATAG
>JACDGB010000045.1 GCA_013815485.1 Rubrobacter sp. | reverse complement strand
TGGCCACGCCGACCGCGCTGTCGGCCTCGAAGGGGACCTCCCCGGTGAGCATCTCGTAGAGGACCACCCCCAGGGAGTACAGATCGCCCGCAGGACCGACGGGGTCGCCCATCGCCTGCTCGGGAGACATGTAGTTCGCCGTCCCCAGCACCAGGCCGCTTTCGGTGATCGTGGTGGCGTGGGCGGCGCGCGCTATGCCGAAGTCGGCCACCTTGGCGTCGCCGCTTACGGTCAGGAGGACGTTCTGGGGCTTGACGTCGCGGTGGACGACGCCGGCCTCGTGGGCCACGCCGAGGGCGTCGGCGACCTGCGCGACCACGCGGACGGCTTCGCCGGGATCCAGGGCACCCTCGCGCAAGACGCGATCCTTGAGCGTGCCACCGGGCACGTACTCCATAACGATGTAGTAGGAGCCGTCCTCCGAACGCCCCCTGTCGTAGACGGCGACCACGTTGAGATGGTTGAGGGAGGCTGCGCTCTTCGCCTCGCGCTCGAATCGCTCGACGAATCCCTCATCCTCGGCGTACTGCTCCCTCAAAACCTTGAGGGCGACATCGCGGTCGAGGTCCTCGTCGCGGGCGAGATAGACTTTGCCCATGCCTCCGCTGCCCAGAAGGCGAGAGACTGCGTAACGGTCGTCTATGGTTATGCGCTCCATGTACATTGATTGTATACGTTCGAACCGTTCCGAGTGTTCATCGGTAGCCGCGAACATAGACCTGCGCTCCGGGAAAGAGTGTCATGGTCCCGGCTCTTGTCGTGTCCGTCGAGAACCGGCATCCGCCGGAGGATAACCGCGGCAGGGGGAGAAAGCCTCCGCACGCGAAGTCTGCGCCGGATCGCCCGGAAGGAGTCCGCCTCTCCGGCCTCACGCCGGGGGAGGTAAACCTCCTCTGATCCATCGCGTCGCCCCGGATGCCGCGCTTCCGCTGAGACGGCTATTGCTCGAAGCCGTCGGCGTTCGAGGCTCTGGGACCGGCTGAATAAAGAGACCGGATGAGGGGTAGGGTGGCGAATGAACTGTCCCAACGAGAAGGAGGCTGCATGAAGAAGTCTTCTCTGGCAACCTCCGGCGCAACGCGCCGCTGAAGGTCTCCGCGCACTCCGACAGGGTGTGGCTCCTCCCGGCCGGAGCGGCGCACGGACGAGGTGTGGATTCTGGTGGCTGGCCCTTCATCTAGCTCAATTGAGCTAGAAAAAAATCACTCATTTGGGGGATATGCACGCCCTTCGGCGTCGGTTATCCTCTAGTTCAGACCGGGCGGACACCTTCCCCCCTCCTTCCAATAACGCCCGGCATTTCTTTTTGTGGCCGCCCCGACTACCCTCCCGGGGCGGGCCATTTTCGAGGGGCCGCCCACGAATCTCTCGCCACCACGAGCGCGTCGCGTGACCGTGGAAACCGCGGCCCATGTTCTCACGAGGAGACCATCTCATCGGCTGGCGAGTCTCGGCGCCGGCCCTAGGCCATCCAGCGTGTACCCTCCTGTTCCCGCGCGGATGATCCTAAACGATCCGAAATACGTAAGAAAATACGTTACTCAGACCGCGACCACGGGTATGAAATCCACGCATGCAATGGACCAGCATAGACGACCGCTACGACATCGCCGAGCCTCTGGGCAGCGGAGGCATGGCGACCGTCTTTCTCGCCCGCGACAGGGTCCTCGGCCGGGACGTGGCGCTGAAGGTGTTAAGGGAGCAGTACGCCGAGAACAGGGAGTTCGTGGAGAGGTTCCGGGGCGAAGCCCGAAACGCCGCGTCGCTCTCCCACCCGAACATTGTCCCCATCTACGACCGGGGGGAGACCGGGGACGGCGTCTACTATATCGCCATGGAGTACCTGCCCGGAGGCACGCTCAAGCAGCGTATAACGCGGGAAGGCAAGTTGGAGCCCGAAGTCGCGGCTGGCGTGACGTACCAGGTATCCGACGCCCTCCAGGCTGCCCACGAGCGGGGCGTGATCCACCGCGACATCAAGTCCCAGAACATCTTCCTGACGGAGTCCGGCGACGTGAAGGTCGGGGACTTCGGCATCGCCCGCGCCGCCTCGGCGACCGCGACCTTCGGGACGAGCATGATCCTGGGCACAGCCAGCTACATGTCCCCCGAACAGGCGCTCGGCGAGCCAGCGACCCCGAGGAGCGACCTGTACTCGCTTGGCATCGTCCTCTATGAGATGCTAACAGGCGAGCTTCCCTACATGGCGGATAGCCCAGTCGCGGTCTCTTTGAAGCACGTAAAAGACCCGCCGAAGATCCCCGGTGAAGCCGAACCCACGACCCCGCAAGCTATGAATACCATAGTCGCCAGGCTTCTCGCCAAAGACCCGGACGCCCGCTACGCGAGCGCGGCCGCGCTCATGGACGACCTGGAGCGCATGCGAGACGGTCTTCCTTTAGCCGCCACTCTGCCCGAAACCGCGCCGAACGAGCCGACCGTGGCGCTACGC
Source organism: Rubrobacter sp. (assembly GCA_013815485.1). Classification (GTDB taxonomy): domain Bacteria; phylum Actinomycetota; class Rubrobacteria; order Rubrobacterales; family Rubrobacteraceae; genus JACDGB01. The sequence continues at coordinate 6,532 of JACDGB010000045.1, read as the reverse complement.
GCCGTGGGACGACAGAAGAAGTCCCGTCGGCGTCCGATCCTGGCGGTGGCTGTCGTGGCGGCACTGGCCTTGCTCGGTGCCGGCGCGTGGGAGTTTTCCTATTCCTCCGCGAACCAGGCACCGTGGTTCCAGGTGCAAGAAGTCGCCAACAGAGCGCCCGCCGCGCTCCCCGAAGCACCAAAGATCCAGGCCAGCAACGAGGATCAGACGCCAAAGGATCAAGCCTCCGGGGACCAAACCTCCGGTGATCAAGGGCCCGAAGACGCTCCCACCGCGGAAGAACTCTTCGATTTCCCCGATACCCCACCGGAAGACCAGTCCACCGCTTCGGCTTCGGCGCCAGCGTCGGCTTTCGCGTCGGCTTCGGCGACGGCTTCGGCAACGGCATCGCCCACAGCTTCCGCGTCGGCGTCGCCCACGGCTTCCGCGTCGGCATCCTCTACCCCGGCTCCGACGCCCGAGAGTTCCGCCGCGCCGGCATCCTCTACCCCGGCTCCGACGCCCGAGAGTTCCGCCGCGCCGGCCCCGGAAGATCCTCCGCCCACTCAACCGCAACCTCGTCCAACCCAACCGCAACCGCGGCCCGTCGAGCCAGTGAGGCCGGAGGTTCCAGTTCTCCCGGACATCCCGATATTTGAAGATGCCAATTAGCAAGTCCTCCGCGGCGTTGAAGCAGCGTGAGATGCGCGAGAGTAGCGGCGCCATCCAATAGCGGCTCGCGCCGCCTTCTCGCGCCTGAACGGAGGTCTTATTGCAACCACTGACGGATGAGAGCGGGCGGCTCCGCGCCGCGTGGCGGTTGCTGGCGCAGTACCTTTCCTACAGGGTGGCGGTGGTAGTGTTCGTCAACCTGGTCGTGGGGGCATGGCTGCTGGTCCGCTTCGGTTCCGGGGCTCTGTCCGCGGGCGGCCCGGCGATATCCGCGCTCCTCGGTTCCCCTTCTGTGTTCCTGATCTCCAACCTCGCGTCCCTGGCGGCGGTTTTTCTGACGGCGTGGCTGGCGGGCCGCCTCTTCGACCGCAGGCTGTTCCGGGACTTCGGCTTCCGCCTGAGCAGCTGGTGGTTCCTGGATCTCCTTTTCGGGATGGCGCTGGGCGTGCTGCTGATGACGGCCATATTCCTGGCGCAACTAACCCTTGGATGGGTGGAAGTAACGGGAACCTTCGAGACGGCGAACGGCTCCGCCAAGATGCCCTTCGCGCTCGCCGTGCTCGTTCCGTTGGCTGCGTTCGTCTGCGTCGGCATGGCTGAGGAGACGATGTATCGTGGCTACGAACTGCGTAATGCCGCCGAGGGCCTGGCCGGCATCTTCGAGCCACGGGGAGCTGTGCTCGCCGCGTGGGCGTGTACATCCCTCTTCTTCGGGACATTGCACTCGTTCAACCCGAACGCCGGTGTATTGAGCACCATCAACATCGCCCTGGCTGGCGTCCTGCTGGGGATCGGCTACGTCCTGACCGGCGAGCTCGCCATCCCCATCGGGCTGCACATCACTTGGAACTTCTTCCAGGGCAACGTATTCGGGTTCCCGGTCAGCGGACTCGGACCCGTGGGGGTCACGGTCATCTCCATCGAGCAAGGCGGACCCACGCTCTTGACGGGCGGAGCTTTCGGCCCCGAAGCCGGGCTACTAGTGACCGCCGCGATCCTTGCCGGAAGCCTCCTTACCGCGCTGTGGGTCCGTATCCGCCGCGGCAGCGTGGCGATCCACGCCCCACTGGCGCAAGGACCGGAGAAGACGGCGGAGTCCCGAAGTGTCTAGCCGGATAATCGGCTCCACAGCCTGCTGGCCCTTCCGGCGAGGGATCTTGCTGTCTCCCGGAGAGTTGCCAACGCGCATAGCATTCTTGTTCGCCGTACTCCGCATTGCAAGTAAAAACAGGAAAGCCATGCTCTCCGGTGCCTGCGGCAGCCTCTTCGAATAGTCTCTATTGTGCGAATACGTCCGAAAAACCGCAGCAACTTGCGGATCGCGAATCTGGCGCGGATACGCTAGTCTACGGGCAAGATGGAGCCGGGGCGCCGGGAGGGAAGTGTTTTGGGGCTGGTAGTCCAGAAGTATGGTGGAAGTTCGGTTGCTACCGCCGAACACATACGAGCCGTCGCCGGGAGGGTGAGCCGCGCCAGGGAGTCGGGGCTAGATCTCGTCGTGACCGTCTCGGCGATGGGGAAGACCACCGACCGTCTTCTGCGGCTCGCGGGCGAGGTGAGCCGGGACCCTTCTCCGCGGGAGATAGATCAGCTTCTTGCGACGGGAGAGGAACAGTCGGTCGCTCTGCTCGCGATGGCGCTCCACGACCGGGGAATTCCGGCTGCCTCGCTCACGGGGCCGCAGGCGGGGATGACCGTCGCCGGACGTTATGGATCGGGGGTCATCACGGAGGTGAGGCCGGAGCGTATCCAGAAGCTCATCGACGGAGACCACGTCGTCATCGTCGCTGGTTTTCAGGGGATGAACTCTTTAGGCGACGTGATGACGCTCGGGCGGGGAGGGTCGGACACGACGGCCGTTGCGATCTCGGCTGCGCTTGGCGCGGATCGGTGCGAGATCTACACGGACGTTGACGGCATCTACACCGCCGACCCCAGGATAGTACCCGAAGCCCGTAGAATCCCCATCATCTCGCCGTCCGAGATGGCCGAGATGGCCTGGCGCGGGGCAAAGGTGATGCACCCCCGCGCCGTCGAGCTTGGCGCATTGTACGGCGTCGAGATCCACGTCAAGGGTTCCTTCAGCGAGGGGCCTGGAACTGTAATAACCGGAGGTGATGACTTGGAACGGCTGGAGACCAGGGAGACGGTAGCCGGCATCGTCCACGACCTGGACGTGGCCCGCGTGACACTCAACGGCATCCGCACGGGACCGGGAACCTTGAGCCGCGTCTTCGCGCCGCTCGCGGAGCGCGGCATCTCGGTGGATGTGATCGTTGAGAGCGGCCTGAAAGATGGCAAGGCCGACGTAGCCTTCACCGTCCGGCGCGGCGACTTCGCCGAAGCCCGCGAGGTGGCCGAAGAGATCGCGGTTTCTTTGGGCGGCAAGGCCGAAGGCGAGGAGAAGCTTGGTAAAGTATCGGTCGTGGGGACAGGGATGTTGAACCGCCCTGGTTACGCGGCGAAGATGTTCGATACTTTGGGGGAGGCGGGTATCCCAATCCGGATGGTCTCGACCTCGGAGATACAGGTAACATGCGTGGTGCGGGCTGAGGAGGTAGAGGAGGCGGTTCGCCGTCTGCATGGAAGCTTCGAACTGGAGGAGAGAGATGTTTAGCGGCGCGTTTACGGCACTGGTCACCCCGTTCAGGAACGGCGAGGTTGACGTCGAGGCCCTCGAGGGCATGGTGGAGTTCCAGATACAGAATGGCATCCACGGCCTCGTCCCCTGCGGCACAACGGGCGAGACTCCGGCCATGAGCGAGGCCGAAGACCGGCTGGTCATAGAGACCGTCGTCCGAGTCGCCAATGGCCGGGTTCCCATCATCGCGGGCTCCGGCTCCAACAGCACGGACATGGCGATCAAATATACCAGAATGGCCGAGGACGCCGGTGCCGACGGCTCCTTGCAAGTCGCGCCGTACTACAACAAGCCGACCCAGGAGGGTCTCTACCGCCACTTCGCGGCTATCGCCGAGAACACGAGCCTTCCCCTCGTCCTCTACAATATTCCGGGCCGCACCAGCGTCACGATAGAGGCTCCGACGATGGCTCGGCTGGCCGGGGTCTCGAACATCGTGGGCGTCAAGGAGTCCACCCTCTCGATGAACATGGCGAGCGATATCAGGAGGCTCTGCGGCGAGGAGTTCGACATCATCTCCGGCGACGACCCGGTGACGCTCCCCCTGATGTCCCTCGGCGGAGTCGGCGTGATCTCCGTCTCCTCCAACGTCGCCCCCGCCGCCGTCTCTGACATGGTGAACGCCCTCTTGGATGGCGACTTCGAGCGGGGCCGCGAGCTTCATTACGAACTTCTCCCCCTCTTCCGGGCGCTCTTTGTAGAGACCAACCCCATCCCGGTAAAGACCGCCGCCTCCCTGCTCGGCCTGTGCTCCGACGAGATGCGCCTGCCGATGGTCCCAATGGAGGGCGAGAACCTTCGCTACCTCCAGGAGACCCTCGACGCCTGCGGCCACCTCCTCCCCACCCCCGAAGAAGTGTGACGAAGATAACGATAATAGGCGCAGCCGGCCGCATGGGCCGCGAACTCTGCCGCGCCGCGCTGGAAACGGAAGACATGAATCTCGTAGGCGGGACCGTCGAGCCCGACGCCCCCGAACTCGGCTCAGACCTCGGCGAGCTGTGTGGATGGGGAAAGGCAAACGTCGCCGCCACCGAAGAGCCGCCCGAAGACGCTAGAGTTCTCATAGAGTTCACCACCCCGGATGCGGTCGTCGCCCACCTCGCCTACGGAAAGCCCCACGTCATCGGCGTCACCGGCCTGAACGACGCGCAGCGCGCGCGGGTCGAAGAAGCGGCGCGAAACGTCCCCATCGTGCTCGCCCCAAACATGAGCGTCGGGGTGAACCTGCTGCGCGATGTGGCGCACGACCTCTCAGCGAAGCTCGGTGGCTACGATATCGAGGTCGTCGAGGCGCACCACCGGAACAAGAAAGACGCGCCTTCGGGGACGGCGCTCCTCCTGGCGAACGCCGCCGCCGAGGGTCGGGGGCAGGAACTTGATAAGGTCGCCGTATACGGGCGGGAAGGCGTCTCGCTCCGGAGTGAAGGTGAGATCGGGGTCCACGCGCTGCGAGGTGGAGCGGTCGTCGGGGAGCACCGTCTGATCTTCTATTCCGAAGGCGAAGAGATAGAAGTCATCCACCGCGCCCTCTCCCGCCGCACCTTCGCCGACGGCGCTCTGCGAGCCGCGAGGTTCGCCGCCGCAGCGAAACCGGGCCTGTACTCCATGCGAGACGTGCTGCAAACTTGAGAATGACCGCTTGTAAGCATGGACAGAGTAGAACAGCTTATTGAACTCGCTCAGAGGATCGCCGATGATAGTGTCGGCTTCTTCGAGTTTGCGGGTCCAGGAGCTGGCGATCTAAGGGCTATTGCGTTTATGCAGGAACTCCGTCGTCGAGCCGATGACCTCTTCGGACAAGATTTATCCGAGCAACAGATTTGCGGCGACAATAGGCTGGCTGTCGATTTCTTCTTCCCAGAAGAGGCGACTGTGATCGAGGTCGCTCTCGGTTTGCGCAATCCCAGCTCGGAATTCGAGCGGGACATTTTGAAAGCATTACTGGCGCAAGAAGCGGGGTATCCCGTCACACGGCTAGTGTTTTTGTCCAAGCCCGGCGCGAACAGAAGGAGAACGCAGCCCGGTTCCCGCGACATAATGGCGTGGGCGGAACGAAATCACAACTTGCGGATCGAGATCCGCGAACTAACAAGCAACTAAACCGGGGGTTCGACGCGCATTGAAGGGAGAATGCTCATCGGACGCGGGCGCGTTCAGTGCGCGCCGCCGAGGTTGAGGCCGATCACGCCAGCCACGATCAGGGCCAGCGACACCAGCTTGAGCGCAGTCGCCGCTTCCTCATACATGGTTCATCCTGTAGTCGAATAAGCGAAGTGTGCCCGAACGAAAAGGTTCAGATCAAAGCTCCGCGACCGCCGGGATGACCTCGCGTCCGAAGATCCCTAGCGGTGAGATCTCATGCACGTTGGGCATGTTGAAGATGAGGTGCTCGATGCCCGCCTCGCCGAGATCGCGGCACATGTCTATGACCTGATCCGCAGACATCGCTCCGGGAGCCAGTTCGACGGTCCCGAGGGCGGTCTTCTCGATCTCATCGTAGTCGCGGCCAATGTCCTCGCAGTGGCCTTTCAGCACGTCGAGCTTGTGGCGTATAGCCTCCGGTCCGCCGTAGGCGAAGAGGTTGCAGGCGTCGGCGTATTGCGCGACCAGCCGCAGGGTCTTCCTCTCTCCAGAACCGCCGATCATTATCGGGGGATGCGGCCTAGAGATCGCGGCCGGGCTGTTGAGCGTCTCCTCCAGATGATAGTGCTCGCCTTCGAAAGGATCGGCCTTCCCTGACCACATCTGGTGTGCGATCCGCAAGGTCTCCTCGAGCCGCTCGAAGCGTTCGCCCGTTGAGGGGAAAGGCACGCCGAGACCCTTCGATTCACGCTCGTACCAGCCAGCCCCGATCCCGAGGTACGCCCGCCCGCCGGAGAGCACGTCGAGCGTCGTGGCCGTCTTGATCAGGACTCCCGGATGACGATACTGAACCCCCGTCACCAGCGTCCCGAGCTTCGCCCGTTCGGTAACGCCGGCCAGGTAACTCAGGGCGCTGTAACCTTCGAGCATCGGCTCCTCGGGCTCTCCCACGTACTCGATCTGGAAGAAGTGGTCCATCACCCAGATGCTCGCGAACCCGGCTTCGTCCGCGGTCTTGCCGATCTCCGCGAACTTCGAGCCTATCGAGGCGGGAGCCTCCGGCCAGGTAAAACTCGGTATCTGCAATCCGATGCGCATGCGCTGCTCCTCCATTCGACCGTGTACACAGACCGTCCACCCTCCAGATCCTCCAAT
>JACDGB010000319.1 GCA_013815485.1 Rubrobacter sp. | reverse complement strand
GTGGTGAACGATGTCAAGCCCAAGGCGTTCGTGCTCGAGAACGTGCCGAACATAATGAGCGTGAACAAGGGTCAGGCTTTCAAAGCCATTTTGTCCGAACTGCTGGGCACAGGTTACCGCCTAACCTACAAGGTGCTGAACGCCGAGGAGTACGGCGTTCCCCAACTTAGAAGAAGGATCTTCTTTTTAGGTTCGAGGGAAGGACAAGAAATTCCGTTTCCAAAGCCCACGCACGGTAACCATCAGGAAGCTATGCGACTATTTGCGATGGACGCCAGGATACCATTCGCAACTGTTGGTCAAGCTTTTGAGGGTCTGCCGCCAATCGGCGCAGTCTGAGTCATAATTGCGAGAGTCTATCAACCGCTGTTTATCGTCTCTATGGCCTCGCGCCAGAAGCCGTCCCGCTCGCCGGGCACGAACGGCAGGTAGAGGGAGACGCGCTCCACGAGCCCGTCGTAACGTTCCTTGAGTGCGGCTCCGACCTCATCCGGGGCGGCCTCGACGGCGAAGGCGGAGAGCATTTCGTCCGTGATGAGCACTGGCATCTCGTCCCATTTCTTTTCTCTGGCGAGGCCCGAGAGTTGTTCGCCAACCTTCTCCCAGCCGTGTGCTTCGAGGACGATGCGGTATGAGGGGGTGGAGGCGTAGAAGGCAGCCTGAGCACGCAGGGTTTCGCGTTGTTTTTCTATCTCCGCTTCGTTTTGGCCGGTTATGACGAACGCGCTCGCGACGAGTTCCACGCCCTCCGGGGAGCGATCCGCTTTCTCCGCGCCCTTTTCGATGGCGGGCAGGACCGTCCGCTGGACGTACTCGGGGGAATGGAATGGGTGGACGTGGAACCCGTCGCAGACCTCGCCAGCCACCGAGGCGAGACGCTCGTTCACGCCAGCGATGTGGACCGGAATGCCGGGATGCTCGATAGGACCGGGATCGAAGAACGGCGTCATCAGGGTGTGCCGGTAAAAATCTCCCTCGTGCTGTAGCGGTTCCCCAGTCTGGAACGAGTTCCAGATGGCCCGCAGCGCAAGCACGTAGTCCCGGAGGCGCGACGCGGGGCTGTCCCAGGGCATGGAGAAACGACGAGTGATGTGGGCCTTTACCTGGGTTCCGAGGCCGAGAATGAAGCGGCCATCCGAGAGGTTTTGGAGATCCCACGCCGTCTGGGCTACCTGCATCGGGGAGCGGGAGAACGCCACGGCTATGGAGGTTCCGAGCGACACTCTCTCCGTCTCATTGGCGGCTATTGCCAGCGGCAGGAAAGCGTCGTGTTTCGTCTCGCTCGACCACAGGCCGGAGAAGCCGATCTCCTCCGCGGCGCGAGCGGTCTCTCCCGCCCTTTTCAGGTACTCGCCTTCTGTGCCGAGGTTGGCGTCGAGTTTCACAGGGCCTTCCCTTACGGCATCAGGAGGAGTTTGCCGGTTGTCTTGCGTCCTTCGAGGTCGCGGTGGGCCTGTTCGGCGTCCTGCAAAGCATATGTACCGCCGATTCGGACGTCGAGGTTGCCCTGTCCGATCCACGAGAACAGGCTCCCGGCCCGCCACTTCAGCTCCTCGCGGTCCGCAGTGTACTGAGCGAGAGAGGGCCGCGTGAGGAAGAGACCGCCCTTCTGGTTGAGGGTTTGGGGATCGAAGGCCGGGACGGAACCACTCGATGCCCCGAAGAGCACCATGTAGCCGCGCGGCCTCAGCACGTCGAGGCCACCGTCGAAGGTCTCTTTGCCGACCCCGTCGTAGACGGCGTGGACGCCTTCTCCGTCCGTGATGCGCTCGGTCTCCGCCACGAAGTCCTGTTCGGTGTACAGGATCACCTCGTCGGCTCCCGCGCCTTTTGCGAGGCTGGCTTTTTCTTCGGTTCCGGCGGTCCCGATCACGGTCGCCCCCCGCATCTTCGCCATCTGGCAAAGCAGCAGCCCGACGCCCCCGGCCGCCGCGTGGACGAGCACGGTCTGGCCTTCCTGGATGGGGAATGTGCTGTGGGTCAGGTAATGGGCCGTCATGCCCTGCAGCATGATCGCCGCCGCCACCCGAGCCTCCACCAACGTGACGTTGAACGGCACGAGCTTCTCAACCGGGGCGACGACGTACTCCGCGTAGGAGCCCGGCGCGCTTGCGAAAGCCACGTAGTCGCCCGACGACAATTCCTCCACGCCCTCCCCGACAGCTTCCACCTCACCCGCCCCTTCCATGCCCAAAGTGAAGGGGAGATCCTTCGGATAGAGTCCCGAACGCTGGTAGGTGTCTATGTAGTTGACCCCGGAGGCCGCGAGCCTGACCCGCGCCTCGCCTGGACCCGGCTCCTGAACGTCCACGTCCTCGAAGCTCAGAACCTCCGGCCCGCCGGTTTCGCGTACCCTGATCGCCTTCATTTCTCCTCCTCGAACGTCGTTTCCTTCTGACTAATCGTCGCCACCTTCTCCTTCGTCGCCGCCGACTCCTACGTCCACGACGACCTTGCCTCCCGAGCCCTGATCGCGGCTTCCCTGTCCTGGATTTTTCGACCCATCCGGCTTGCCTTTACCCGGTTTATCCCGCCCCGGTCGTCCGGGCCGGTCAGTTGGAGGTTCTCTTGACGGGAGGTTCTCCGGTTCGGCGACCGGGCTCGCCGAGGAGCCGGATTCGGAAGTTGGGGACTCCGCGGCGGATTGTGGAGAGGCTGATGAGATTGCTGAAGAGCTCGCTGAGGAGGTTGCCGAAGAGCTTGCCGAGGACGTGGCTGACGAAGACGCGGAAGAGGTCGCCACCGGTTGCTCGGGTCCCTTGCTGACGTCCAGGTTCACGTCGGTGCCGGATCTCACTCTGGTCCCTGCCGCGATGCCTGGCGCGATGACCCTGCCCGCCTCGATGTCGTCGTTCGAGAACCGGTTTACGTCGCCGACTTCCAGCCCCGCGTTTTCGAGCCGTTCCTCCGCCGCTTGCCGGGTCAGCCCCCGCACTTCGGGAACCTGTACCTGACTTGTACCACCGGGGTTGTCCGCCGGACGGTCGTTTCCACGACTATCGTTCGGGTTGTCGCCACCGAGAAGAGCGAGTGCGCCGAGCGGCACGAGCAATATAGCCAGCAGCGCGAGCAACAACCAGGGCAGCACCCGCCGCCTCCGCCGCCTACCCGAAGGTCCGGCGCGAGTCGGACCCCGCTCTCCTGGGGGAGCCGCGGCGTTTTGTCGCGTCGTGGCGGGTCGCGTAGCCGTTCTCCCTGGCGACGCTCCGGCGACGTTTTTAGCGACCGCCAGCGGAAGTCCGGCCTTCATTTTTTCGAGGTCTTCGATCAGCTCCTCCGCGTCGGCGTAGCGGTCGTCCGGGTCTTTGGCGAGGAGCTTGAGCACGACGGCGTTTGCTCCCTCTGAGAGGCCGGGATCGAGTTTCTTCGGCGGAGGCGGGGGCTCGTTGACGTGTTTCATGGAGACGGTT
>JACDGB010000044.1 GCA_013815485.1 Rubrobacter sp. | reverse complement strand
TGGTAGGCCTCCTCGAGCGTCTCCGGCATCCTGCGATCTTCCACTTTAGATGCCCGTCGTATGCTCCCGTTCGTCCACAGAACCCCTTCTTTGGACCCTGAATAATACCATGACCGGAGCGCGCCAAAACTTTTCTAGCCCCGTCCTCGAAGCTCCCGCGACTCTCCCCGCTCATGCTCCCACAAAGCGTAGAACAGCCCGCCGCCACGCACCCGCACGTCCAGATGACCGCCCGAGGCCAGTCCTTTGAGCATCGCGTCCGCCTCCGCCACCGAGAGCGAGGTCTCCATCGCAGCCTGCGCGGAGGTCAACTCTCCCTGCTCCCGCAGCGCCCCGAGAAGCTCCCGTTCTCCGCCGTTCCCTGTCAGCGGCTTCGAGCCACTGCCCTCGGAGAGACCCGCGATCCCGCGCACCAGCAGACTGGAGGCAGGGAAGACCATCCAGCCGAAAACGAAGATCAGCCACCACGGTCCAAAAGTCAAGGCCAGGGTTGCCCCAACCACGACGGGTATCAAGACCGCGAGCGATGTCACTACCTGCGCTCTCGGGCTCATGCTGCGAACGTCGAGTCCGAAGAAGTCGTCCTCGTCCCGACCGTGGTGACGGCGCTCCGGGGCGGGATCCTGTCTCTTCTCGATAGACATGAGGCAATCTTCAATATACCAGCAACCCCAGCCGCGAACCACGTTTTGCTCACGAAACCAACCGGCGAAAGTGCTAACCTCATCGTGGACTGGATGGAGGTTGGAACATGAGCATACAAGAGCGCGTGAGCGGTGCCAGGGACGAGCTCCTCGAAGAGTTGAAAGAGTTCTTGAGGATGCCCTCGATCTCGGCCCGTAAAGAAGACCCGGACAGCTTCCGGGAATGCGCCGAATGGGTCGCGGAGAAACTGCGAGAGGCCGGCGCAAACGCCCGCCTGATGGAGACGGACGGCCACCCGGTCGTGTACGCGGAGATCGGAGCCGGAGAGAAGACGCTCCTCTCATACGGTCACTACGACGTGCAGCCGCCAGAGCCGCTGGAACTGTGGGAGAGCGACCCGTTCGAGCCCACCCTGCGCGACGGCGGCATCTTCGCCCGCGGCGTCGCCGACGACAAGGGAGACGTGCTCGCCCGCATCCAGGCGCTCCAGCTTTTTATGGAAGAGCACGGCTCGCTCCCGTTCAAGCTGAAATTCCTGATCGAAGGCGAAGAAGAAGTCGGCAGCCCGAACCTCGCCCCGTTCGTGAGGGACAACGCCGAACTACTCGCCGCCGACGCCTGCCTGTGGGAAGGCTCGATGAAGGACGGCGCGGGACGCCCTCTCATCTTCTGCGGGACGAAGGGTATGGCCTACGTCGAGCTGCGTGCGAAAGGTGCCTCCCACGACCTCCACAGCATGTACGGCGGCATCGCCCCCAACCCCGCCTGGCGGCTCATCCAGGCCCTGCGGACCATCAAAGACGAAGACGGAGAAATCACGCTCGACGGCCTCGATGACCTCGCCGACCCACCCTCCGAGAAAGACCTCGAAGCCATAAACCGCATCCCCTTCGACGAAGCCACGCTGAAATCATCGTGGGGCGTGGAAGCCTTCGACAGGGATCTCACCAGCGAAGCGGCGTTGCGCGATATGCTCCTCCGCCCGACCGCGAACATCGCCGGGATGCAGTCCGGCTACACGGGGCCTGGGTCAAAGACCATCGTGCCTTCCGAGGCGTTCGTGAAGATGGACTTCCGGCTCGTCTCCGGGCAGAGTCCGGGGCCTGTGCTGGAGTTGATAAGAAACCATCTCCACAAGCGCGGCTTCGACGACGTGGAAGTAATAGACCTTCACGGCGTCGAGGCGGCGAAGACGCCCGTGGACTCCCCCATCGTCCGCACGGCGGTCGAAGCGTGGGAAGACCTCGGCGTCGAGGAGGCGGTCGTCTATCCGACCGTCGGCGGCAGCGGCCCGACCTCCCTCATCGTCACGGAGCTTGGGATACCGACCATCATGGCCGGGAGCGTGGCGAACACTGATAGCCGCCTTCACTCACCAAACGAATGGGTCCGGCTCGACGATTATTTTGGGGCGGTCAATTACTTTGGCAGCTTCTTCGAGAGGTTCGGGGACTGATGGAGCACCCCCAGGGCCTCGACCTTCCGGAGCGGGTGCGTCAAAGCATCGCGGCGACCGTGGATTCGAGGGGCGCGCAGGCGCGGGTGATCTCCACCCAGGGCCGCGACTCGATGCGCCCCCCTCAATGCCACATAGTGGCCGCCGCCTCGAAGGCGGAGATAGACGCCATCCGGGGCGCGGCCAGCATCGTGCGCCAACTCGAGTTCTACAAGACTTTCTACGGACCCGTCGTCCGACTCGCCTTCTCCGTCTACCCCGAAGCTGGCGAGCCTTTCTCAGCCGGAACCTTGCTGAACATCTCTCAGGTCTCTGGCGACGCCGCCATCACCGGCCTCGGACGCCAGAAGAGCATCTACTTCCACTTCTACGAGGCAGAGAACGGCGACCTCGCATACGCTTTCTCCAAGGAGATCCCCAACGGCCAGGACCAGAGATCCGAGGCGAAGAAGATCCTCAAGATGGCCCGCGACGCCTACGGGGATACGCCCGAGGAACGCCGCGGCTTCCGTAACGCCGTCTCTTTAGCCGAACGCAACTTCGAGTTGCCTGTATCTCTACCTGAATAGCAGGGAGAGGGTTGGCCGGATCAGCCTTCTTTCCTCTCGCTGCGTATAATCTGGTGGATGCTATCGGGGAGCATTTCCAAAGATTTCGCGCAGAAGATCGGCGATGCGCTGGCGAACGCCCGCCGCAAAGGCATACATATTACGGCGGGCGCTGGCTCCTGCGACCTGGAGGCCCAGCAGTTCGCCAACCTCCCATCGGAAGAGGAGCAGTTCCCTCCGGGGAGGCCCCATCATTTGGAGACGCCGCCCGGACCACGGGACCCCGGTGCCCACGACGGCACATCACGGCTGTGTTACTTCCTGGATGGCGTGCAGAGCGCGCGCGAGATCGGGCGGATAGAGATGTCCCCGGTCGTGGTGGCGACCGTCGCCGCCGCGATAATCAACCGGTGCGAGAGGCGGTTCTCGCGCATGCCGATGGAGAGCCCGCCGGTTGTGGTGCAGACGGTGATCCTACCCCGTAGCGCAGGAGAACCGGGCGTCGAGGCATTCTGGGAACTCTTGATCGAGGCCGGGTTCTCGGAGCTTGGCCCGGACGAAGTCCCCTCATCGGAACACCTGATCCTCGACTCGGCTGAGTACATGGCCGATGCCGACCCTTCGGATTACGTCGGGATGAGAGAGCGTTCCCGCGTGCGAGTTCGGGCATTGCGGGAGCGGTTGGAAGGTGGGATGCTGCGACAGTGGGAGGGTGATGATCGGACGCTGGAGGACACGGACGCCTGGATCGCGGTTGACGGACAGCTCAAGGAGATCCGGGAGTCCAACCGCCGCGCCATCGGCCTCATAAAGAGCGTCGCCCGCCCCGAGTTCGTGGGCAAAGACGTCGGGATGCTCCTCGACCTGGAACCGGGGATGCGGACGACGAGCTTCGTCCCGGACTGGCAGTTGCGACGCAACCCGAGCGATCACCGGACCTCATGGTATCTGCGGATGTGGCCGCCGCAACAGGGCGCGGACGCATTGGGCTCGTTGATGAGGATCGAGGCTCAGCGGGACACGGAGCCGGATCAGATAGACGAGATCTCGCGTTGGGTCCTGGCGGAGCGCGCGCCGCTTGCGAAGCCGGACCCGAGATGGCCCGCCATGATCTACCCTATTCATTACGTGGAGAAGATCCTCAAGCCCCTCGTACAGGGCTCCGAACGTACATACGCGAGGCTGGAACGCCAACTCGCCGAAGACCCACCGGCGAACGGGAGGAATTAGATGCTGCACCCGAACTATTTGGACATGGACCTCGGCCCCATCGGTCGCGTAGTAACCAGCGAGGAGAACCCGGCCACCGCCCACGAGTTCTATTTCTGGACCGCCGAGACGGAGGCCGCCCAGAACCTGGATATCGGGCACATCGTGGCCGCCGAGGCCGAAGACGCCACAGCCATCGCCGTCCTCGACGACCCACAACGCTACTCCGACCTCCAGTCCTTCCTCGACGATTTCTACGCCTACGACGGCGATCCGGCGCTTGAGGCATTGAGCGAGCGGGTCGAGATACTCGTCTTCAAAGCCCGCGTCCTCGCCACCAAGCACCGCCACGAGAAGAAGAAGTCCAAGCGTCCCGTGAGGACGGGTCCGGTCTTCTTCGCCACGAGCGCCGCCATCGAGTACGCTCTCGGCGCTGAGGAGTTCTCGGGACATCACATCCCGATGCTCCTGCACGAGAACGGCAACGAGAAGGATGGGACTCCGCAGCGCACGCCCCTGTACGTGGACGGCGACTATCTCCTCGGTCCCGAGGCCGGGCATCTGAACATCACCGGCATGAGCGGTCTCTCGACCAAGACCAGCCACGCCCTCTTCACCATCGCGAGCACCTTCCAGACCATGAAAGACAAGAAAGTCGCTGCGCTTATGTTCAACGTCAAGGGCGCTGACCTCCTGTTCCTGGACAAGCCGGTCGAGGTGGACCCGGCGAATGACCCCGAACTGGCCGAGCGCTACGAAAAGGCCGGACAGAAGGGCCTGCCACGGGAGGACCGCGAGATGTACGCCTCGCTCGGCCTCGACATTCAGCCTTTCGACAACCTCCGCATCTTCGCCCCGATGCGGTACGGGATGGAGGCTGGGGAACGGGTCATCCACGCCGAGGGCGTACCGACGCGCAAGTTGAACACTTTGCGGAATGCGCGGGGCGAGGACTCGAACGTGTTCCCGATCATCTGGGAGCTAGGCGACGTGCTGCCGTATGCTGGCTACGTCTTCGAGCCGTCGGACATGGACGACAAATTCCGGGGGTTCATCGAGGAGCTTCGGGACCAGGGGATACGAACACAGGCGGATTTTTACGGGTTGCTCGATGAAATAGAAGACTATTTCGAGGCGGCCCGCGAGGACGGCAAGAACATCTCCTCCTGGAACGGCCACAACCACATGACCATCGCCAAAGTCCGCAACCGCTTCAAAATCCTCCCGACCAAATGCGGCGGCCTGCTCGCGCACGGGAAAGTCGAGCACGGCGACCTCCCCCGCGTGGAAGGTCCGTTCGAGAACAACGAGATGCGCGTCGTGGACATCTCCCAGCTCACCGGCATCCCCCAAGACCTCATCGTAACCAGCGTCATCTCCAAAATATGGGAACTAGCCGAGAGCGGACGCCTCGGCGTGGACAAGCTCATCATCTTCGTGGACGAGTTGAACAAGTACGCTCCCGCGGGTAACTCCCGCACCTCATCCCTCAAGGACACGCTCGTGGACATCTCCGCGCGCGGACGTCACCTCAACCTGACGCTCTTTGGGGCGCAGCAGTTCCGCAGCAAGGTGGACGACGAGGTCATCGGCAACGCCGCCACCAGCCTCTACGGCCGCATAGGCGACGAGGAGCTGACCAACAGCAGCTACCGTTCCTTCTCCGGCACCACCCGCGAGGAGCTACTCCAGCTAGAGAAAGGCCGCCTTCTCTGCCGTCACGCCCACTACGCCGTCCCCGTCTTCGGGACGTTCCCGCGCCCGATGGTCCTCATGGGCAAGCAGGGCACTGACATCTTCGGCGAGCACCGGGGCGACGCCGCCACCTCCGTCCTCTCCGTGATGAGGAACCTGACGAGCAAGCCGCCCGGGATCTCCGCCATCCGCGAGGACATAGAAGGCGTCCCCGAAGAGAAAGTCTACGAAGCCCTCGACGCCGTGCAGGCCGCCCACCGCACCGGCCACGGCGCCGCCGACCCCTACAAAAACTTCCGCTGGAACCTCACCCGCGGCAATCGTCCATCCCGTCGGCGCGAGTCCTCGCAGATACTCTCCGGCCTGGATCGGATGAGGGACTAAACTTTGATAGGCGATCCGGGATACTCAGTGGAGCCGCATGAGCATCGATAGTGACATTAGAGAGTTGGCGGCCAGATACTCTAAGCAACTAGAGAAGCAGATGCATGATCGAGTTGTCGAGATGGAAGCTGACGACCATTCTCACTACCTGATTTACCAAGTTTTGGGGATAAGCTACGAAGAGGGGGAGCGAGTTGATATCTACCAGAACAAGGGCCGTTTCGTTTACAGGTACGCAGGCTCGTTCTTAGAAGAGGCCACCAAGAAAAGTTTCCTTCACGCTTTTCCAGAGTCAGGTTCTGTACGGATTCCGAACACCTGGGGAACGCGTCCCAAGACATTCGAAATAGATTGTTTAGAGGGAACTAACGCCATAGAGATCAAGTGGCGTGACGCTACGACGGACGGCGACCACATAACGAAGGAGCACACTCGTATAAGAGTTATCGCAGAGGCAGGCTACAAACCTATCAGAGTCATGTTCTATTATCCCAACAGAAGGCAGGCTATCCGTATACAGCAAACATTAGAGACTCTATATGGAGGAATAGGAGGCGAATATCATTACGGCGATGGTGCCTGGGATTATGTGGCAGCCCGGACTGGCATACAGCTAAAGAGTATCCTCGAAAAAATCGCACAAGAGAACTCTGCTGAAAGATGAACACCAAGGCACAGGTGCTAAAAGGAGATTGTTTGGATCTGCTACAGCAGATCGACGACGGGTCCCTGGACTTAATATACTTGGACCCTCCGTTCTTCACAGGTAAGGTACATCGCCTGAGAGATAGAGTAGGGACGCATGTATTCTCGTACGATGATCTTTGGAGAGATTACGAGGAGTACGCGCAATTTCTCTCTAAGCGGCTCTCCGAAATGAAACGCGTTTTGAAGACGACAGGAAGCATCTTCGTCCACTGTGACCGGAATGCGACCCACGTAATCCGAGCATTGCTAGACGATGTTTACGGAAAAGATCAGTTCCGCTCCGAGATAATCTGGTCTTACAAGAGATGGTCGAGTGCGGGCAAGAACTTGCTACCAGCACACCAGACAATATACTTTTACTCTAAGTCAAATCAGTATAAGTTTCGTGTCATCTATGATGCCTATTCCGCATCTACTAACATCGACCAAATACTCCAGAAGCGGGTCAGGAATGAGCAAGGTAAGGCCGTCTACGCACGTACAGAGGACGAAGAAATCCTCTTGGATGATGAGAAACAGGGAGTTCCTTTGAGCGATGTCTGGGAAATCCCTTACCTCAACCCAAAAGCGAAAGAACGTGTAGGCTACCCTACCCAAAAGCCAATATTGTTGCTAGAGCGGATTATCGAGATCGCCAGCGAACCCAACGATGTGGTTCTTGACCCCTTCTGCGGAAGCGGCACTACTCTGGTTGCCGCAAAGCTTCTCGGACGCAATTCTATCGGAATGGATATTTCGGAGGACGCGGTAAAGCTCACGCAAGCTCGACTGAAGACGCCGGTCAAGAGCGAATCGCAGTTGATGCAGAAAGGTCGCGGTGCTTATCTAACCGCTGACGAAGAGGGCATTAATTTGCTCCGTGGGCTCGACCTCATTCCTGTGCAAAGAAACAAGGGTATCGATGCAATCTTGAAGCGTCAGTACATGGGTACCCCTGTCCTGATCCGTGTTCAAAAACGAGGTGAATCATTGATGAAGGCCGCAGAGCTTCTATCCAAGGCGGCTAGAAAGAAAGGCAGTCTCAAAGCTATACTTGTGAGAACTGAGCAAGACTCGTTGTTTCGTGAAACTCTACCAGAGAACGTTTTGGTCTTGAACTCAACTGCTTTGGCCGTCGAGGAATCACTAGTTGACTTGCCCATGCTCGTGCAGGAGGCGCTAGACGAGCATGTGAAAGGCGAAACTCAGGAACTGACTCCCGACTCTTTGCAAATGGAAGGTGACAATAATTAGGATCGCCCACATCTCGGATACGCACCTGGGATACACCCGGTACGCGAGGCTGTGCCCAGAGTCGGGGCGCAACCAGCGGGAGGTTGACGTTCAGGAGGCTTACGGGCGGGCGGTGGACGCCATCCTGGAGCGGGATGTTGACCTGGTGATCCACTCCGGCGACGCCTTCGACTCGGTGCGCCCAGCCACCCACGTCATCATCGGCTTCCTGAAACAAACAGCCCGCATCACGGCGCGAGCGGGCATTCCCTACCTGGTCGCGGCCGGCAACCACGAGACGCCACGCCTGCGCACGACAACCGCCGCGCTGGAATACGCGAACCTGGTGAACGCCTACTCCGCGCATGGCTTCGAGTTGGACTACCAACTGATCGAGGCCGGCGACGTTGGCGTCGGGGTGACGCTGGTTCCGCACGGGGCTGTCTTTGGGACCGGAGCCGTGACGCTGGCTAGAGACGCGGACATCAACATCCTGGTGACGCACGGGATGGTTCCGGGGCTTGAGGCGAAGCAGCACGAGATGGGCGAGGCGAACCTTCAGGCGAATATGATCTCCGGCGGCTTCGATTACGTGGCCCTCGGCCATTACCACGAGTTCCACGAGCACAAACCAAACGCCTACTATGCCGGTGCCACGGAACGGTTCGGCTTCGGAGAAGTCGAGTCCAAGCCGGGCTTCGCCATCGTTGAATTCGAGAACGGCGGTCTCAAGAGCGTCGAGCACGTCGAGATAGAGTCGCGGCGGATGGTGGACCTCCCGAAGATAAAGGCAGCTGAGTTGGACGCCGAGGGGTTGACTGAGGAGATCCGGACCCGCACCCAAAACGCCGACCTGGACGATGCGGTCGTTCGCCTGCGAGTCTTCGACGTGAAGCGCGGGGTAGCGAGCGGGGTGGACAGAGAACTGATGCGCGAACTCCAACGCCGCTGCCTGAACTTCAGCCTGGAGATCCACGCCGAAGAAAGCCCCGAGACCAACGGAGCGGACGGCCCAGCCTCAGCCGTCTTCGGGCCGCTCACCGAAGAGTTCGCCGCGTTCGTGAAGGAGCGCCAGGAGAATGGTGAACTGGAGAAGAATTTCGCCGAGGAGTTCCTCCAGAAAGGCCAG
>JACDGB010000318.1 GCA_013815485.1 Rubrobacter sp. | reverse complement strand
GAGTCTGGGTGCTTTTCGAGAGCGGCGTTGAGGTTGGTGACGTAGGTATTGTGGTGTTTCTCGTGGTGGAGGTGCATGGTCTGTTGGTCGATGGTTGGTTCCAGGGCGTCGTATCCGTATGGTAGCTGCGGCAGTTCGTATGCCATTTTTGGTTCTCCTTGTGGTTATGAATCTCGGTGACGTATTTACCGGTTCGCGCGATGTGACGCTTACATGGCTGCCTCCTTTTCTCCCGAGCGTGCGCGGCGACGGGCTGATTCTTTCGCGCGGTCGTAGCTCAGACGGAAGAGTTCCAGGGCTCCGGGGACGTCTTCGGGGGCGCGGAGTTGGTAGCTCACGACGGACGGGAACCCGCCGCGGTGCGGTTTGGCTTTCCCGGTGGAGATCAACTCGTCGTGCATCTCCTTCGGAAAGGTGATGTCTGCGACGCCGTCATCGTGGACGTGCCCGATTCGCCTTCCGCCGAACCTGTAGCCAGTGACGCCGATCCCACCCGGACCGTCTTCGTCCCTCTTCTTCCAGATTCCGGGCCATCCGAGCAATTCGCGTTCGATCTCCGTCAGTAGTTCGTCGCTCATTGTGTTTCCCCTTTCTTCGTGGCTGATGACTACAAAATCAGATGCAGGTCGCCGAACTCGTGCCAGAGGTATCCTTCTCGAAGGGCTTCTTCGTAGGAGATCTCCAGTCGTCCACGGCCAGCCAGCGCTTCGAGCATGGCGAGGTGGGTGGAGCGTGGCTCGTGCAATCCGGTGAGCATGGCGTCAACGGAGCGAATACCGCGCTCGGGTGTGATGAAGAGGCCGGTCCAACCCTCGCCGGGGCGAGAGATCCCATCTTCGCCCGTGACGGTTTCGAGAGCGCGCACGACGGTCGTCCCCACGGCCACGACGCGCTTGCCAGCTCCCCGCCCTGCGTTGACCAGGCGGGCCGTCTCTGGCGGGACGCGATAGAACTCTTCGTATGGCGGTTCGTCGTCTTCGAGGCTGGCGACGCCGGTGTGCAGGAGCAGGGGCGCGAACTGCACGCCCTTCGCCACGAGCCGCGTTATGAGCTCCGGCGTGAACGCCCGCCCAGCCGAAGGCATCTCGGCGCTACCCTTCTCCGTGGCGTAGACGGTCTGGTAGTAATCCAGCGGCCATCCCTCGCGGACGTAGCCGTAGCGGATGGGGAACCCGTGCCGACCGAGGTAGCCGTCGAGCGGCTCGGGCAGGTCGAGGTCCGCGACCCACAGCCGCGGGCCTTCCTCTCGATCCCCCTTATACGGCGTGAGAAGCGTGGCTGCGGCCCCCGCCGGGAGGTGGAGCGTCTCTCCGGCCCGCGCATGCTGGAAGGGCTCCGTGGTCTCGCCGGTGGGACGACGGACCTCCACTACCCAGAGGTCGGCGGGTAGCCGGGTGGAGAGGTGTAGCTCCAGGGCTTCGCCGGTATTGCGGGTTGCCTTCATCGCGGCGTTCATGGTGCCGCTGGTGTTTATGACGAGCACGTCCCCGGCGTCGAGGAAGTCCCCGATGTCTCGGAATCTGGCGTGGGTCACATGCTCGTCGCCCGGATGGGAGACCATCAGGCGGACCTCGTCGCGATCCAGGCCCCGCGCCTCCGGCGGCTCAGCGGCTTCTAATTCCGCTGGCAGCTCGAAGTCTAGCGGGTCGAGGTCGTGTGTCTCGTCGAAGATGAGTGATTGCATAGGCATGGTTCTTTCCTATCTGGTGGCGGTGATGGCGCGGGCTTCGTAATGTCCGCTTGGAAGGTCGCCGGTTAGAAGTGAGATCAAACCCGGTACGCTCTCCTCGGGAAGCGGACGGTCGCTGATGTCCTCGCCGGGGAACGCTTCCTGGTGCATCCGGGTCCGCATGTCTCCAGGGTCCACGGCGTAGACGCGCAACTCCGGGTTCTCCGCCCCGAGGATGTTTGAGAGCTGCGCGAGCGCGGCCTTGCTTGACCCATACCCGCCCCAGCCCTCGTATGGCTCGGTCGCCGCGTCGCTCGTGACGTTGATGATGCGGGCTCCCGGCTTCAGTTCATCTCTGACAGCCTGCGTGAGCGCCAGCGGCGCGAGGACATTGACGCGGTAGACGGTTTCCAGAACGTCGAGTGGGTAGTCCATCAACTCGGGTCGCGGGCTCGGGCCGAGGATACTTGCGTTGTTGACCAGCGCGTCCAGGCCGCCAGCCTCGCGGGCGGCGTCGGCGAGCGCCCGACGGTGTTCCTCGTCCGTCACGTCACCGGGGATGGCGGTTACGTCGGTGAGTTCCGCCAGCTCGGCGCGAACTGCCGCATTCAGGTCTTCTTCGCCTCGGGCGTCCACGATGAGCTCCCAACCGTCTTCGGCCAGCTTTCGGGCCAGGGCGAGGCCGAGGCCGCGGGAGGCTCCGGTAATGAGGGCTGTGCGTGATGAAGATTCGTTCATGATGTCCTTTCGCAATCGGTTCGACTATCTTGCGAACGTGCTATCTCCTGCGCGCCAGAGTTGTGAGCAAGCCCACGATAATGAAGGCTGTTACGAGATGCATCAACTCCATCGTCAGGACCATCGAGATTGGCACGGCGGGGATGGTGAGTGGTGGTATGAAGGAGAGTGCCAGAACCACGGCGGCCACAATACGGAAGGTCCGGATCGGACTACGCGAGAACCGACCCACCAGGGCGAATACCACGGTGGCGCCGACCGCGCCCACGACCGAGGTAGCGACGACCATTCCAACCGTCAGGGGCGACTCCCCGGCCGCCGAAGGGAAGAGAACACTCAACGAGATGGCCCCGGTGGCGACTCCGACGAAGTACACAAGAACGTTCGCCACCGCCGCCGAGATGGCAGCGAGCGGGACGACCCAAAGCAGGCGTCCGAAGGCGACGCGCTCGCTCTCCGCGGGGACGGCGAATTCTGTGGTGTGCATGATGATCTCCTCTCTGGCTCGTTCGTATGCCTACATAGTGCTCCAGGAAGAGGTTTCTGGCATCGTGCGGGAGGACGGTTTTACGACTGTACGGAAGTACAGGTAGCTAGGCTGGCTCGACGAGGCCGCGACGACCGGCGATCCTGGCGGCTTCGGTGCGATTATTGGCGCCGAGCTTGGCGAGGATGGAGCCGACGTGGAACTTGACGGTTCGCTCTGTGATAAAGAGGTTGCTGGCGATCTCCGCGTTCGTCTGGCCGCGGGCGACGAGCGACAGCACCTCCAGTTCGCGCGGCGTCAGCTCATCCGATTGCTCTTCACGCCCCATGCTCTCCAGTAGCCGATCCGTGACGGCGGGGCCGAGGAGGGAGCCGCCTGAGTGTACGGTGTGGATGGCGTCAAAGAGTTGCTGTCGGGAGGCGCCTTTCAGCAGGTATCCTTTTGCTCCGGCGCGCAGGGCGCCCAGGATGCGCTCGTCGGTGTCGTAGGCGGTGAAGACGATGGTCCTTGCGGTGGAGCCGTTCTCC
>JACDGB010000317.1 GCA_013815485.1 Rubrobacter sp. | reverse complement strand
AGCATAAGCTGGCGCGTGGTTTCCTACCCGCCATCACGTACAGCGCGCATGGGATCCATCACCCTGCCTTCCGCCGCGCCATCGAGAACTACATCGCCGAGGAGCGGCGCATGATCTCCTACGAACTCGCCGAGTACATGGAACACGACCCGTACAAATCCTGAAGCCAGCCCGAAGAGAAAGTCCTCTAACGACCGAAGAGCAACGAGTAAGTCAGGTATGCGAAAGCAGCTACCAGAAGCAGGGCCACGAGGGAAATCAGCACTTTCCCTGCCCAGGAATGGTTCCATATATCACGAACGAACTGCGAGAACCTTCTCAGGCGTATCTCGGCCCAGTCGAGGAGGCGGGCTGCTGGGAGGACCTCGCCAGCGATCAGGGCGAACCCTATAATTGCGGTGCCCCAGCCGAGAGCGGGCAGAAGGCCGCCCACTGCGCTCGCGGCCACGATTACAATGCCGAGCGTGAGGTTGAGTAACCTGCGAATCCCCAGAGGCCCGTGACCGTGCTTCTGGCGGCGATGGTAGCGGTCCTGAAAGCGCTTTCCCGCCTTGCCTTTGCTGAACTCCCGCCAGTGCCGCCGGGCGTACTTCCTGATGCGTTCGATCATGGTTCCGAATCCTCGCTCATATCCTGGCTCATTTAAGCACGTTACGCTGGAGACGATGCCGAGGTTGCTCTGATACTGCATCCGGCGTCCCGATGCGGTATACCGGAACCGCAGAAAACATACGAAAAGGGGAATGATGGAGAGAAACAACGGTTCGTCACGCATGGAGACCACCACGCTTGGGGGTGGATGTTTCTGGTGCCTGGAGGCGGTCTATCAGGAGTCGCGGGGCGTGAAGAAGGTGGAATCCGGATACTCGGGCGGACACGTTCCGAACCCGACGTACCGCCAGGTTTGCTCCGAGACGACGGGACACGCGGAGGTCGTGCAGATCACGTTCGACCCGGAGGTGGTGTCGTTCCGGGAGATTCTGGAGGTCTTTTTCACCATCCACGACCCGACGACACTCAACCGTCAGGGCGCGGACGTGGGCGAGTCGTACCGGTCGGCGATCTTCTACCATGACGAGGATCAGAGGCGCGTCGCCGAAGAGGTCGTCTCGGAACTCGAATATAAAGGCATCTGGGACAACCCCATCGTCACGCAGTTGACGCCGTTCGAGGAGTTCTACATAGCCGAGGACTACCACCAGAAGTATTTTCAGAACAATGCATATCAGCCATACTGCCAGGTCATCATCGCGCCGAAGGTCGCCAAGTTCCGCAAAGAGCACCTCGACCGGCTGAAGGCGTAGCCTCGTTTCGAGGATGGTCCGCCCCTTGAGAAGAGTCCTCTTCGTCGCCGTGATGGCCGTTGTCCTCTGCTCCTGTGGCGCCGGTCCCTCCACTCCTGACGGCGCCGGGAGAGACGATGCTGTCGGGGAGCCCAACTCCGGACAGCCGTCCGCCCCTGATACGACCGCCGCGCCGGAGGAAACAACGGTAGAAGAGACTACTGAGGCTACTGTCCCGCGAACCGTCGCCGAGCCGGAGATCAGGGAAGGTCCGGCGAGCCGGAACACGGCGACCCGGCCCGCGGTCGGAACGAATGGGATGGTCAGTTCGGCGCACCCGCTCGCCACGCGGGCCGGTCTGGAGGTCATGCAGAGCGGGGGAAATGCTTTCGATGCGGCGGTGGCGGTGGCGGCCTCCCTGAACGTCGTCGAGCCGATGATGAGCGGTATCGGCGGGTACGGGGCCATCGTCATCTACGACGCCGAGGCGAGGGAGACGCGCTTCCTCGAGGTCGGCAGCCGGACGCCGGCGTCGCTGGATCCGTCCGTGTTCCGCCCGCCGACGCCAGGCTACGAAGCCAACCGCTGCGGCGCGCGTGCCATCGCCACGCCGGGCAACCTGAACGCCTGGGAGACGATGTGGGAGGAGCATGGAGACGCGGAGTGGCAAAGCCTCTTCGAGCCAGCCATCGGGTACGCTGACCGGGGTTTTCCAATTGACCGGGAGACGGCTGCCTGGCTCGGCTCCGAGTACGCCGCGTTCCCCGCCAACGCGCAGGAGATCTACGGCCCGAGTGGCATCCCTCTGACCTCCGGTGAACGCCTGGTGCAAGACGATCTGGCTGACTCTTTGCGTCTCATCTCGGAACAAGGAGCCGACGCCGTCTACGGTGGACGCCTCGGCGAGGCAATGGTCTCCGCTGCGCAAAACGAGGGCGGTTTCCTGGCCGAAGCGGACCTGCGCCGCAACCGCGCCGAGTGGAGGCAGACCATCAGCCTGGGCTATCGAGGGCATCAGGTAGTCACCGCCGCGCCGCCTTCCACCGCGTGGGCCGCGCTTCTGCGGCAGGGAACGATGGACCGCTACGGCGTGGGTTCGGCGGGTCACAACACCACTGAGTACGTCCACGCCGCGACCGAGATCTCCAAGCGCGTCTCCCTGACTACCCGACGGCTCGCCGCCGATCCGGAGATAGCCCCAACGCCGCTAGGCCGTCTGCTCTCCGACGAATACCTGGAGCGCGAATCCAGGCGGGTAGACCCTGACAGCGTGGCGCCCTACGATCCACCGTCCCAGTTCGACACCGCCGCGACCTGCTCGCCCACCGGATACCAGCCGGTTGGCTACCCGGATTCCCAACAGCACACCACGCACTTCGTCGTCGCCGACCGGGAAGGGAACGTGGTCTCCGCGACGCAGACCCTCGGCAACGTCTTCGGGAGCAAGGTCATGCCGGAGGGGACCGGCATCTGGCTCAACGACGCGCTCGCGTGGTCACGCTTTGAGCCCGTTGGCAACGTCTTCGACGTGTACCCGGGCCGCCAGCCTCTATACGCGCTCTGTCCCACCATCGTGATGCGGGACGGGAGGTCCAGGATCGCGCTCGGAACCCCAGGCGGGCGCACCATCCAGCAGACGACGCCGCAGATGATCACGAACATGCTGGACTTCGACATGGACGTTCAAGAGGCCGTCTCCGCCCCGCGCTTCAGCCACGTAGTCCCCGACCTCCTCGTGGTCGAAGAGGGCGTGTCACCATCCGTCAGCGGCGGCCTTTCCGCCCTCGGCCACGACGTAGTCCCCGCCGAGTATCCTCTCGGAAACGCCCACGCCCTGACAATCGAGTACGGCCCCAACGGCAAGCCCGCTCGCTTCACCGGCGCAGCCGATCCGCGTGGCGGAGGCTCCGCCGCCGGCCACTGAGCATGCCTGAACCCTTCGAGAAACAGTATCCGAACCTTGCCGGATGGGTGCGGGATGGTTGGATTGAGATCGGCCGAGACGATTACAGCCGCTCGTTCATCCGGGTGCTCGACATCGGCGGCATGATCTGGGAAGGAAAGCAAGAGTACGAGACGATAGACGAGGCACTGGCGGAGGCCGAAGCTGTGATCACGGCATGGTTGGAGGATAACGGATGAGCGGCGGTCTCGCAG
>JACDGB010000316.1 GCA_013815485.1 Rubrobacter sp. | reverse complement strand
GTGGTGCATGCGTCCGTCCTCGGAGCGCAGCGTGACCGAGGCGTAGCCCAACTCTTCGACGGTCCCCTCGATCCCCCTAACCGAGATCTCATCTCCGGGCCTGATGTCGTTGCCTCGCACGTAGCGTCCGGCGGCGATATTGCCCGAGAGAGGGGCTAGTCCGAACCCGAGGGCGAGCGCGGCCATAAGCCCCATAGTGCCGAGGACGAGGGCCGTGATGAGCACGAGCAGCGAGACGTTTATCCCTAGCTGTCCCGCCGCGAGGAGAGCGGCGATCACGAGCACCGCGATAAAGACAGCCTGCCGGAACACGTCGCTCCCCGCGAGGTCCGCTTCCTCGGCCCTCTGAGCCACCAGCCTCGAGAGCCACCCGGCGGCGGCGAGACCGGCGGCGAGGATGAGGGCGGCGATCAGCGCCCTGCCCGCGAGAACGACGAGCTGGCTCGCATTCTCCTGGAGGGAGGCGAGCCCCAGCACGCTCAACGCGGCGGAGGCCCCGGCGAGCACCACGCCCCAGAAAACCACGTATCCGAGTATCACCGCGAGGCTACCGCTCAAGCCTATGCGTCTCAAAGAAGACGCCGTGCCAGTCCTCTCGAAGACGCCATCGAAGCCGATGCGCTGAAGGAGGCGGACGGTCAAGCGCTGCAAAAGCCGGGCCACCAGGAGCACCAGGATCAGCACGAGAATCGCGCCGATCAACCTCGGCGCGAACTCGGTAAAGGCCGTCTGCAAAGCGCTCAGAGAGTCCGCCATCGAAATCCTCCTCGAGTTCCTTCTGCCGGACTCACGGACCACTCTGTCTGGCCGGCCGGAGATTCAGGTACAAGGCCAAAGCCCCCAGGTAGTCTTCCACGAGCCCACGGGTGAACTGCTCCGCCTGACGCAGGAAGGACGCCACGTAAGCCCGCCGGATAGCATAGCTAACTACCGCTTCGGGCGCAGCCGGGGATTCCTGGCCGAGCATGGACAACGTCGCCAACAGCCGGGCGTAAGATTCCGCCAGCCGCTGATGGTCCTCGCTCTTTAGTATGAGACTCTCGGCTTCCCGCGCCTCCTCCCCTTCGAGGTCGCCGGCCGCGTAGGCGCCGATCTTCTCCAGGACCGTCCAGCGTTGCTCTTCCGAGAGGCCCCTCATTGGTCCTCTCCTCCGCCCTCGGAGAGCAATACGAGCAACTCCGCCTGGCCCCGGTGGACCCATCCTTTGGCCGTGCCGATGGGGACATCCAGGATCTCTGCTATCTCCTGGTATTTGAGCCCCTCCAAATGGCGCAGAAAAACCGCCGCCCGATGCTCTGAACGGACGCTGCGGAGAGCCTCGAAGATCTCCTCCCGCCGCTCCCCATCCAGAGCCGAAGCCTCCGGGCTGGAGCCTCCGCCGGAAGGTTCCGGGAGCTGCGTGAACTCCTCGGGCACTTCCTGCTCTTTACGGCGCGACTCTTTCCGGCGAGTGTTGAGACAGGTATTCATCGTAATTCTGTACATCCAGGTGCTAAACGCACTCTCGCCTCTGAAACTCCCAATGTTCCGCCACGCCCGGACCCAGGCTTCCTGGCTCGCGTCCGGGGCGTCGTTGGCGCCAAGCATACGCAAAGACACCCGATACACAAGGTCGGAGTGCTTGTGGATCAGCCGCGAAAAGGCCGGTGCTTCGCCCCTGGCGGCCCGCGCGGCGAGGTTCCGGTCCTCCATGCCGTGATCTACGGTGTTCACCCGTCCTCTGGCGTCGAACACGCGAGCCGGACGCCACCCGTTCGCACTCCATCTCTCACCGCCGTAAGATAGCAGATCCACAGTCCGCGACCGGTCCCGAACAGTTGTAGCATCAGGGTTCATTGCCGCAGGATTAAACTGACCGAAGTTCTTCGAGGAGCCCCAAGTGAGTCCCCGGTTCGGAGTAAGACCCCGCGAAACCAACGCTAGACCAACTGAGCATGACTATTATAAGTATGATGATCACCAGAACCGCGATGACCATGCTCAAAGTTCCGCCGCGCACTCCACCCACCTCCTTTAGCATTTGTGCCGTTTGCGTGTAAGACAGAGGGAGGGCCACGAAGGTTACATCCTCACGCTCGGCGGACTTGCCGCGGATGCCTGTAATCGTTGCGTCCTTGACGCTGTACGTAACCATCCTAGACCTCTCCGTGTCTTAATTTACTAGACTGTAGAATGCGACGGTCGGCACGAAAAACGGGCCAGCAGAGATGGAGGCAAGATGGTTTACGAGGAGCATGGGGATCCATTCGCGGAGTTCAAGAGGGACCATGAAGGTTACAGAATTTACGACGCTCACTACGAGCACATCGGAAAGGCCGACGAGCTTTTCGTGGACGCGGTGGATCACCCCGTTTACATCGGCATCAAGACAGGGTTTCTGGAGGCGAAGGTTGTCCTGGTGCCGCTTGAGATCGTCCGCATCAACGACAAGCGCCAAGTTGTGGAGATCTCGGCGGAGGCGGATCAGGTCCGTCACGCGCCGAGCCTGGGCGATAACGAAGACCTCTCTCCCGACCTGGAAGCCCGCGTTCACGGCTATTTCGGGCTGGCGAGCCCGCTGATCTCTGGTCACGGAGGCTACGCCACGACACAGCCGGATCCACTCTTGGAAGAGGAGCTCGCGACCGACACCAGAATAGACATCGAGCCGGGAGAGAGACAGGAGACCGCGGAACACGTCGAGCCTACTTATCCCATCCCCCCAACGAGAGCACCACGAGACGTTCCACCGAGGCACGCCGAGCAGGTGAGCCCGCCGAGAGAGCCGGGGAAGGAATGGGCGAGAGGCACGGAGAGGCTGCCAGTCGAGGACGGAACGGGAGACCCGGTTACAAATCCCCGGATGACGAGAGCGCGCCGCCTGAAAAGGTAGAGTAGAGAGCCCGCTACGAGCCTTCCAGCTAGAGGAACTTCTTGTACACCCCGATGTTGGTGGTGTCGCGGACGCCGAGGGAATCTTTCAGCTCGTTCAGCGTCGCGCCGCGCCTGAGGAGCCTGATGGCGAAGGTGTGGCGCAGGACCATTGGAGAGGCATGCCACAGGCCGACCTGTTCGCACCGCTTCCAGATCGCGCTTTGCAAAGCCTTCGAGGTCACCACGGGCCGCGCCGCCCGGCCCACGATCAGCTCCAGCGTCTCATCCCGGCGCATGGCGAGGTAATTCCCGAGCGTCGCAGTCGTCTCTTCGGAGAGTCGGCGCGTGCGCGGGGCGAGGTGGGAGCCGGGGCCGCCGAGGTGAATCTGGGCGGCATTGAGGTCGAGGTCGGAGCGAAGAAGGCCCCTTATTTCGCTGACCGTCACGCCAGTGTCGAGCATGAGCCGGATCACGGCTGCGTCCCTGGCGTCTTCGGGACGGTTTATGGGGAACGATAGAAGTTGTTCGGCCTCCTCGTCTTCGAGGAAGGTGATCTGCTGGTCCAGCGGCTGATGCATGGGCTCTATG
>JACDGB010000315.1 GCA_013815485.1 Rubrobacter sp. | reverse complement strand
CAGTTCTGTTACCTTGTGTGCAAACGCTCCGGTGGGGAGCGCCTAGGGGAAAGAGGAGGACGCGCCATGCCCCATTTCGTCTGTCTGTTCGACTGGACAGATCAAGGCAGCAAGACCGTCACGGATACCGTAGACCGGGTCGGCAGCGCTTCCGAGATGGCCCAGAGCAAGTACGGGGTGCACCTGGAGCACATCTACTGGACGGTAGGCGCCCATGACCTCGTCGGCGTCCTGGAAGCTCCCGACGTGGAAAGCCTCTCTGCGTTCCTGCTAGAGCTGGCCAAGGCGGGGAACATCCGCAGCACTACGATGCGGGCGTTCGACCGGGATGAGATGAGCTCCATCATAGGGAGGGTCGGCTGATCCGAAGCTAGGGCCGCCCTCGGGGTGGCAAGGAGGAGGGAGCCGGGGTGTCGTACCCTGGCCCTTCTTCTTGTCTCTATTCACCCTGTTGCCGAGAGGGTGTCTTCTCGGCAACCAGGGCTTCCGGTGGTGCTGGTTATCGGAAGTTTGCAAGTCTGCGTAAGAAAGAGAAGGGCCGGAGCTCACTTGGGCTCCGGCCCGTACAGAGACGGTTGCTGGTTGCTATCCGCTTCTACTCCAACAGGCCTACCCTCACCGTCTCGCAGCTCAGGATGCTCCCGACCCCGCCCGGAAGCGCGATCACCGAACTAACGAGCTGGTCGTCGACCACGTCGTTGAGATCAACCTCGGCCACGTCGGTGCCGTCGCCGCACTTGACCTCATCGCGCTCGCCGTCGCCAGCGGCCACTAAGGTATCGTCGCCGCCGCGGCCCTCAAGCTCGTCGTTGCCGATCCCGCCCCTCAGGGTATCGCCGCCCTCGGCGCCGCCTAGTAGATCGTCGCCGGAGCCGCCCTTGAGCGTGTCGGCGCCCGGGCCGCCGAACAGTTGGTCCTTGCCGTCGCTGCCGAACAGCTCGTCGGCCCCATTGAGGCCGCGCAGCTCGTCGGCGCCGCCACGCCCGTTGATCTTGTCGGCTTGGCTCGTGCCGCGCAACTCGTCGGGGCCGTTGGTGCCGGTGATGTTCCTGGCCACGGCCACGCCGGCGGTAAGGGCCACCAGCAAAGTCGTGATCGCCACCAAGAGCGTAATCCTGCTTACAGTAGGCGCGCCGCCGCGCACTAGACTTGTTGTCCTGTCCATGGAGCCTCCAGTTCTATGGATCGGGCCTCGGGGTATTGGCGTACCGTCGGGGCCACTATTTTGCGTGCTTCCAAACGTCAGATCCGTACGTTCTTCTTCTCGCTTGCACCTCCTTCTCTGTCTCTCACACCAGTTATCGGCACGAGTCGCTCCGGGCTTTAGTCGGTCCCTTTATTCATCGAACTTCCGAGAGGGTGTCTTCTCGGCAACTAGGCTTCCGGCGCACGGTTCTCGGAAGTTCGCCAAGAAACCGAGAAGTTCAGCCTAGATTTGGGGGTGTCCCGTTCGTCGTGGTTGTGTACCGTTCGTCGTGGGTGTATGGGACAGAAACGAGAGTAAGGAGCACGAGAGATGAGAAAGCTGATCGTGAGCACTTTCTTGACCCTCGACGGGGTCATGCAGGCCCCGGGCGGACCCGAAGAGGACGACAGCGGCGGGTTCGCGCACGGTGGCTGGTCGGTGAACTACTGGGACGAGCACGTGGGGCGGTTCATGGACGAGGCGATGAGCACGCCGTTCGACCTCGTGCTCGGACGCAAGACCTACGACATCTTCGCGGCGTACTGGCCGCACGCCCCGGAGGAGACAAACGCCAAGCCGTTGAACGACGCCACCAAGTACGTCGCGTCGCGTCGCCATCCCGCGCTGGAGTGGAGCAACTCGATCCTGATCGAGGGAGACGTGGCCGAAGGCATCGCGGCGCTCAAACAGGAAGACGGGCCAGAGTTGCAGGTGCATGGCAGTGGGAACCTGATTCAGACGCTATTGCGCCACAACCTTGTGGACCAATACCGCCTGTTGATCTTCCCCGTCGTCGTCGGGTCGGGCAAACGCCTGTTCTCGGAAGGCACCATCCCCTCCGGGCTGAAGCTCGTCGACAGCACGGTCTCCACCACGGGAGTCGTGATGGGCACGTACGAGCCGGAGGGCGAGATCGTCACAGGATCGTTCGCGCTGGACTGACCGCGCCGGGAAGCACTCGCCGTGCAGCGTGCCGAGGCCCGGTACCTTGTGCAACGGGCACCTCTTCCCGTACCCCGAGGGCTTCCCAGAAGAATTGTAGGAAGTAACGGCTTGGCCCCGACGCTAGTGTCAGGGCTAACCTTCCTCTCTATTCACCCGAGTGCCGAGAACTTTTGTTCTCGGAAGTAGCGCCATCCTCGTAGTCTTGGTACCGTGTGTACAAGCACTCCGGTGGAGGGAGCTTAGGGAAAGGAGCACAAGGGATGCACGTCCTTCAGATCGAACACCCAATCAGCGACTTCGACACTTGGAAGGGGGCCTTCGACCGCTTTTCCGACATGAGGCAGCAGTCGGGCGTGCGCCGCTACCAAGTTCTCCGACCCACTGAGGATCCGAACTACATCATTATCGAGCTCGAGTTCGACAGCCCTAGCGAGGCGGAAGCTTTTCTCGCCAGGCTTTGGAGCAAAGTGTGGTCATCGCGGGAAGCAGCGCCAGCCCTGGTGGGCGACCCGCAGACGCGCATCGTGGAGGCCGTGGAGGTCAAGGAGTATTGACTTCAGGTTTCTAAAGACCCGTAGTTGGAGCGCTTCCGTGCCCCTTTCGCCGCTTATTCACCCTGTAGCCGGGAAGGCGTCCTCTCGGAAGGCGGGTGAATAAGGGCATGAGGAAGGGCCGGGGCTGTTGGCACTCGGCTCTTAGATACACGGGCGGAGGTGGAGAGCACTCACGTCCCGCGAGCGGCCCTCAGAGACTCGGCGGCCGTCACGATCGCCGCCCCGAGCAGCACGCCGTCTTTGGCCAGGAACTGCCCCTCCATGGAAAGTGCTGGGAACCCGTGTTCTTCGTGCCAGACCCCCGGCATCGAGAGGATGAAACTGAGGGTGGAGAGGAACATCGCCGTGGCTCCGAGACTGCCGAGCGCCGAGGCTTTCGGCGAGAGCGGTCTCGCGGCGATCAGTGCGCCCATTACTATCAAACCCCGTCATGATGTCTGGGACGCAGGGCGGGAACAAGCCTGGCCGCAGTTCACCTTGCCGTGGCTATAGAGCATCCGCATACGGGAATAGCGTCTTTTGCACGGCCAGGGGGCGCCGTGGCGCTCTCGGGGCGTACCCCTCCAACTTGAGGGCTTTCAGCCACCCGCCTTCGCCCAAAGCGTCCAGCGCGAAGAGCCGCTGCTGGGGGCGGCGTAGCCCGTGCGAGTTCTCGAAGAGCCTCGGGCGCGCCACCGACCTCAGCTCCCCGGTGGAGGCCTCCACCCGCACCTCGTAGCGGGAGAGCGGCTCCCCGGCGTGCTCTACGGTGAGGCTC